>JBCCXG010000069.1:0-15128 GCA_039191945.1 Bacteroidota bacterium | reverse complement strand
CTGACAAGATGTGCGTCTCTCCAAGAACCGTAGATGGCTATCGGGAGTCCCTTTTTGCGAAACTCGGTGTCAAGAACCGTGTTGGGCTCGTGATTTACGCCATCAAGAATAGGATCTATCTCGTGTGACCCTCAAGGATCGGCACTTTTCCGATGGGCCCGGGCTCGTCTCGGATTGACCCGGTCCAGGTACTGCTGCAACTGCTCGTCAGCAAGAAGCTTCTCGAGCGTATTGTAGTGACGTCCGAGCTCCTTTTCACTGTAAAGCTTATGAATGTATTGGTGGCAAAAGCGACAAACGTCGATACCCCGACTCCCCATTTCATGCCGCGTATAGCGTTTTCTGAACCATTTGTTGGAATGACACTTCTTAGGAATAAGGTGATGAAAAGTTAGAGGCTTTTCTTTTTGACATAGAGGACATACGCTGCTCACCGAAGAAGAACTCTCCAAACCGCCTGATCGTTCAGCACGATCTTCAGGCATGTTTTGCAATGGTTGTCGAGCGCATGCTTGCCAACCTCAGATCTTACTCTATTGTTGATACAACTCAAATCTGAGCTGAGCCTGATTTTTGTATGAGTACAAAGTTTTTTTCTGTTGAGGATTTGCACGAACGTCGGCGTTTAGACACAAACTAACCAACATATCATAAACGGGACACCAAACGCTCACCATACGCAAACTATTATTTGGTCACTTCCTCTGATTACCAAACTATAAGCCTCCAGTTGTGGGGGATACTTACACATCATGTTATCAAGAACTAATTTTTTCGCGATTGCACGCTTCAGAAATGCAATCGTTTGTATTGCGCTACTATTGAGTGGCTACTGGGCCTCGGCCCAGGGCTCAGTAGTTGTCTCCGGCAAGGTGACTTCACCCAGCAATGAAGGCCTCCCTGGGGTAAATGTATTGGTCAAGGGTACCACGGAAGGAACGGTGACTACCATCGACGGTGACTTTTCGGTTCGGGTACCAGAAACCAACGCCACACTCGTCTTCTCCTCCATTGGTTTCCTCACGCAAGAGGTAGCAGTGGACGGCCGAACCAGCATCGCGGTGACCATGAAGGAGGATGTCATGTCCCTCGATGAGATCGTAGTGATAGGCTACGGTACTGCTAGGAAATCTGACTTGACTGGCGCGGTAGGATCGGTCGACGAGCAGGAGCTTCGAGAGCGACAGATCGTCTCACTGAATCAATCACTCGCCGGGCGCATACCGGGGGTACAAGTCAATGTGAATTCGGGTCGTCCCGGGGGCAAATCCAATGTTCGCATCCGAGGATTCAGCTCTATCAACTCCTCCAATAACCCCTTATATGTGGTAGATGGGGTACAGCTACCGGTGACTACCCAAACCCAGCGAAGCCAAGCCATTGACTATATCAATCCGAATGACATCGTGTCGGTGGAAGTACTCAAGGACGCCTCCTCGACAGCGATCTACGGAGCGCGGGGCGCCAACGGAGTCATCATCATTACGACCAAAAAGGGGAAGTCAGGAGAAGGTAAGATCTCCTACACGATGGAATTGGGAACGGTCACCTTCGGTCCGAACAAACCAGAAGTGCTCAATGCTAGGGAGGTACTGGAAGTAGAACAGCTCGCCTACGACAACATTGCCAAATTCGACCCGGACGGCTGGGCCGCAGGCAACTATGCCAACCTGAATCCTGAAGTCGAAAAAGCCGCCTTCATGGCACAGTTCCCGGGCGTATTTGACGCGAATGGTGATCCCTTGTTTGACACCGATTGGATCGACGAGACCACGCAAAGCAAGCTATCACAGAATCATCAACTGAACTTCAGTGGAGGTGGCGAGAAGACAACCTACTCGTTTTCATTGGGTTACCAGGATTTCCAAGGGCTCTACCTCAGGTCATTTCTCCAAAGGTACTCTGGCCGACTGGCGGTAGATACGCAGGTCAAAGATTGGCTGAGCATAGGCACCACACTCAACTACAATGTGCAGGAGGAGAATAACGTTGACTTCAACGATCAAATCCCACGGAGAATGGTCGAAGACTTTCCCTTTCTACCTGTGCGATACGCAGATGGCACATTTGCCAACAACCGAGACTGGCCCAACGCGGAAGGAACCCGTAGCTCTGTCCACAACTTGACAGAGCGAGATTTTTTCATCAACACGCAGACCTTTATAGGATCTGTCAATGCCAATATCACCTTGGCCAAAGATCTCATCCTCAGGACGGTCATCGGAGCCAATGTCATCACGCAGGAAGAAAACCGCTATGAGGGAAGAACCATCCGCCAAGGGGATCAAGGCCGTGCTTGGATCTCCGATGACCGCACGACGTTCTGGTCCGTGGAGAATTACCTGACCTACAATAAAACGTGGGCGGACATTCATGGCTTCGAAGGAATGATGGGACTATCCTGGCAGGAAACTGGTTTCTACGACATTGGTGGTCAGGCACGAACATTTGCGACAGATTTCTTTGGTTTCAACAACATAGGGGCCGGAAGTAACAATGTATTGATCAGTTCCAATGCCCGTCGAGAAGCGCTGAATTCCTACTTTGGACGATTCAACTACCGATTGATGAACAAGTACCTGTTCACCTTCACCGGTCGTGTAGATGGCTCTTCCAAGTTTGGTGAAAACAATAAATATGCTTTCTTCCCATCGGCTGCGGTGGCTTGGAGAGTCTCAGAGGAAGCATTCCTTGCGGGGAACCCGGTCGTATCTAACCTGAAGGTGCGTTCCAGCTATGGAGTCACTGGTAATTCAGAAATCCCCCCCTACACCTCCCTGGCGCTCCTCAGCTCCGGCTATGCAGCAGTGATCAATGAATCCCGCGTCGCTGGTACAGGTATTTTGCGGCTTGCTAATCCTGATCTGAGATGGGAAAAAACCGCACAGTACGACGTAGGCGTTGAGCTTGGATTATTCGAAGGTCGCGTCTCGATCGAAGCCGACTATTACTACCGCAAGACGACCGACATGCTCCTGGATGCTCCAGTACCCCGTACAAGTGGCTACGCGACCATCCGCCGAAATGTCGGCTCTATGGAAAATCAGGGTTTTGAGTTTGCGCTGAACACGGTGAATATCGACAATGGTAAGTTCCTCTGGCGATCCACACTGAATATTGCCCGAAACCGGAACAAGGTGCTCGAACTAGCTACTCCCGCCCCGATCTTTGGTGTTGGCGGACCTCCTATCACCAATCAAACGAGTATCATCACGGAAGGCGAGTCAGCGAGTTCTTTCTGGGGTCTCAACCGCCTGGGTGTATGGGGGACTGCAGAGGCAGCAGAAGCCGCCGAATTCACCAGCTATCGAAACAATCTTACGATTCTCCCGGGTGATATCAAGTATGAAGACGTCAATGGCGATAAGGCCATCACGGACGCCGATCGCATGATTATCGGAGACGGTAGCCCCAACTTCTGGGGAGCTTTCATTAACAATTTTAGCTACGGCAACTTCGATTTGCTGCTCGATTTGCAGTTCTCCTATGGCAATGACATCATGGACATGAACCTGCACTCTAGTGAAGACCGACAAGGACTAGCCAATAGCTACCGCACTGTGCTAGATGCCTGGACTCCTGAGAACCAGAATACAATGATCGCACAGGTACGCTCCACTCGTGCAGGTTACGTGACCAATGTGGATTCGCACTGGGTACAGGATGGATCGTTCATTCGTGGTCGAAACCTCGTATTGGGTTACAACTTTCCAAAAGGCTTAGCCGAGAAGATCTTCCTTGACAATCTACGACTCTACGCGTCGGTGCAGAACTTCTTTCTGATCGTCAATGACGAAGTCATTGGTGATCCGGAGGTCACACCGATACGTGGTGGAGTGAGTAACAATGTCTTCTCTCAGGGCATGAAGTGGCACGAGTATCCCAAACCTACCACGTGGACTGGCGGCTTGACCGTCAACTTCTAATTTCTCAACATAACCGAAACATAGATCATGAAATTTGAAATATTGAAACCCTTCAGTCGGATCTTCTTGACGGGACTGATTTTGCTACTGGGAAGCTGTGACAGCTTTCTGGACGAGGAGGATCCCTCCAATCTGACGCCAGAGAGCTTCTACACCATTCCAGACCACGCGGAGGCAGCCATTGCTGCGGTATACGCTGACATGCGTTTCTTTGGTTTTGGGGCGGGGATCTTCTCTTCCAACTGGCAGATGCTGGAAGCACCCACCGGCACATCGACCACTGAAACGGCACAAAACTCCGATTTGAACAACCTGTACTCGTTGAGCTACGACGGGAACACTGGACATATTCGGAACTGGTTTACCGGCATCTATCGTGTCATCGCCAATGCCAATTTATTGTTGGACAGGGTACCGGACATCACCCCGATGGACGAAGAGCAAAAATCCAGGATCTTGGGAGAGGCTAGTTTTGTGCGGGCGTGGGCTTACTTCTATGCAGTGCGGCTTTGGGGGGAGGTACCCCTAATTCTTGGTCCCCAAACTGCATCCTCAGAAGACTTCTTCCCGGTCAAGTCCTCGGTGGCTGAAATCTACGACCAGATCGTCGCCGACTTGCAAACTGCAGAATCCGCAGGACTGCCCTTTACTGATCAATCAGGTAGAATATCCCAAGCCGCGGCTAAGGCTATGCTGTCTAAGGTCTATCTCACGATGGCAGGTTTCCCTCTCAACCTAGGGACACAATACTATCAACTGTCCGCTTCGAAGGCCAAGGAGATCATCGACAATCCAGGTCCCATCGATTTGTTTCAAACTTTTAGGGACGTACACGACGAGCGCTTCGGCAATCAGATAGAGCATATCTTCCAACTGCAGTACAACGCAGCGGTAGCCAGTAATCCGATGGGTAACATGTTTCCGAACTTCCGCCCCATTACCTACCGTGGCCCTTCCGGAACAGGTAGCTCGATCCCCACGCTATCGTTTTACGATTCATTCGAAGATGGAGACATGAGGACCATGAACCAGGACGGTTGGTTCTATACGTCGTATTTTCTCAACGGCACCGGAGAAGTGGTCGATTTGGGTAGACCCTACATCTTTAAGCATTTCAATGTCATCGCAAATGGTAGCCCCGGGAACCCTGGCACCGCACAGGATAATCTGAATGTCCCCATGATCAGATTTGCAGAAGTGCTCCTCAACTATGCCGAAGCATCCAATGAAGTTGAGGGACCAACGGAAGATGCCCTGGATGCCTTGAGGCGTGTTCGCGCCAGGGCGGGCCTGGATACGCCAACGATGGGCGAGTTGACCCAGGAGAGCTTTAGAGAGGCTTTGTGGCGCGAGCGATGGTATGAGCTGTGCTATGAGGGCAAGACTTGGTTCGATATGGTGCGATTGCGACAAGTCTTCAATGAGGAAACCCTGGGCTTCGACGATTTTGTTGGCCATATCAATTTGAACTCTAACCAACCGCTAGAAGAACGGCACTTGCTGTTCCCGCTTCCTTCACTGGAAATATTAAACAACGAAAACCTGGGCCCACAAAACCCGGGATATCTAGACTAGCTAGGCGCAACGACCTATTCAATCAAAGCCCGGAGTTTTCTTCGGGCTTTTTTTCACTACCCAATGGCGCCGCAGAAAGCACCAGGTACCGGCACCTGTTGATGATAGCTCCACCCACGATACTCACACCCGCATTGAACACTGCTAGACCTAGCACACCGTACGGAACCCACACAGTCCAAGAGGCCCCACTGTATCTGGTAAAACCAGCATCAATCGTAAGACATAACCCGAAACCGACTAAAGTGAGTCCCAGGGGCGCCATCATCAACCAACGATTGTAATAAAGGTCTTTACTATTCATAAGTGAAAGGATTTCATTCTTAGTGAATCCAAGATAGTGGTAAAGCCCCGTGTCTGGAGCACAGAGTCCGTCTTCTACCCAAAAAAATACCACATCTAACTTTATGTGCATGCGATAAGCAGCGGACATAAAAAAAACCCTCCGAAACCGGAAGGCTTAATAGTCTTTGCTGGGGCGTTGTATGCCCTGGACGCTCGCTATTTATGCGTAAAGACAGGGGCTTACCGCGAGGTGACGCCCGTCTAGATAGCTGATGCAATCGTCATAGGTACCCTCGTGGATAACCTTTCCATTATACTGAATCAAAAAGATTTCTTTGTAAGTGGAATGTCTTCGCAGCTGATAAGGCGAAGGAACTCGAAAGAAGCAATCGTAAATGTACTGAATGGTCTTCATAACTGTTGGACACTAGTTGGTTGTAAAATTTGTTCTAGTGCTGATCCTTCTAATGATGTTGTTTCGTGCGCACCTAGGCGTATAGTGAGGGACTCAAAGCAACGTCGCGCTTGATAACAAACACTTGGCAGCCCTTGTAAGTGCCCTCAAATATTTTCAATCCTTTGTGAAAGACCATGTACCGATCCTTGTGCTTGCCATGCCTCTTTAGCTGGTAGGAAGAAGGCTTGTCAAACAAACAATCATATATATAACGAACGGTAGTGGTCATCATGGCCCTTTGTCTATTGGTTGTTATAAACTCATAGCTGCTGTCTTCAGTTGTTTCCAGCGCCGGTGAGTTCAAAGAAAGGAGCAATCCAGTTGATTACTCCCTTCTCACATTTGTCTATGGCTACTTGAAACTATCTTTAAGAGACTTGCGCCTCGAAAAATTCAGTTCTTTCGTGTGCTGCTACCAAGTCCGTAAGGTACTCGTGTAGCAATCGCTTTTCCATCTGGGTCAATTCTTTCCAGATGAAGGTCAAGCGAGAGGCACCCGGGTACTTCCGAGCTCCACCGAGCTCATCTTCCACCCTGGCCAGGAAATTGCGATAAGTGAAATCTTCAAAGAAGGACTGATCATGCACCATGCTGTCCAACTCAAATATCTTGTCGGCTACACATCTGAGCACTGCGCTCATTTCTCCACGTGTGATTTTGGAAACCACCATCTTGTAGTCTTGACGATCTTTTGAGATATGGATCTTTTCCACTTGTGAGTACTCCCCTTCTATCTTTCTCCAGAAAGCCTTGAGTTCATCTAAATTTGTGGAAGTAATGCTGATCATTAGTAACTCTTAATTCTATCCTGCACCTAATCGTTTGACGCTCTTCCAAAAGTTGTCTAATTAATCATATTTGACTGTGTTCTTCCGTTAGACAGGAAGATGGACCGGGTGAATGGGCATAAAAAAAGCCACGAAATGTACTTCGTGGCTTCTGTAATATCGCTTGGTGCTTTGTTTACCCTCCAGCGCCAGATGCGTCAATTTTGTCGGCCATTGCCTCCGCTTTGTCCATCATTTTTAGCTGTGTGTAGAGGTATTTGAGTGTCTCCATCCCCTGCTCATCCTCAGGCTGCAACTCGTGGATCTTCTCCCAATAGGGCAATGCGTCTTCTAACTTCTGATCGATCATAGGGTCCAACTCCTCAGCCTTCGCTAAATCCTCATCACTGATACCCAGATCGTTACGCTGCTTGATAATCTCCGTAGCTTCGCTGATCAGTAAAACGCCGATGTTATAAGTGGCATTGTAATGGGCAGGATCGATTTCAGTTGCCTTCTTATATGAGGCCATTGCGGCTTCAGGGTTACCGCTCTCATCCTGCAAGACACCCATGATGAAGTGCAGATCAGGATTATTGGGTTCTTCGGTAATTTGCTTCTCCAGATTGACTCTGGCCTCGTCTCCTTTATCCATTTGGATCAAGAGGTTGATCTCATTTCTTGCCAAAGAATTATCATCGGGGAAAATCGCTCGCGCCTGCTTCGTCACCTCCAAAGCCTTCTCATAATTCTGGTCTTGACCAGAAAGTATCGAGATGTATAGATTAAATATATCAAGTGACTTCACTCCATTGTCAATGGCCTCAGCGTAATTTTCCTTGGCTTCTTCCCACATCGAAGCGTTGTGCGCCGCAAGTGCACCATTGATATATCCATTGGTATCGGACGGCAGGATGTACTGAGACTTCTCGAAGAACCCAACCGCCTTCTCATAGTCGCCGTCACCATAAGCTGAGGCACCTTGGTTGAAATAGTGCGCCCAGTAGTTGCTTTTGTGCTGATCAAAAGGAACGGGTATCCCAACCGCATCTGTCGTATATAGTTTGGAGACATCTCCCAACTCCTCGGCCTTGGCGAACCCGGTCATGGCATTTTCCATTGCTTTGTCATCCAAGTTGGCGCCAGCGGTATCCATCGCAGCGTATACTCGACCATAAAGGAACCAAGTCTTGGGGTCATCTTGCAGCTTTTCAAAAACGATCGCCTGATCGACGATGTCCTTGGCCGTAGCATAGTCCGCCGTTTTCAAGGCTTTCTCAGCGTTATTCAGCTTGGGTTTCTTCTGGGCCATCAGGCTCCCGCTGATAGTACAAAAGCAGAGTAATAGTATTAGAGATCTCATCTTGATTTGGTTTCTAGCTTCAATTTTCATCATTTTTCTCGCCATTGTCAACATTCTGGTTATCTACATCCTTCTCCTCGTCAACTTCGTCGATGAGTTCGATCTTTTCCACTGCGGAAATCTCGTCATTCTCATTGAGGCGAATCAACTTCACGCCTTGCGTCGCACGACCCATTACCCGAAGGTCCGAAACTGGAGTACGTATCGCAATACCTGATTTGTTAATAATCATTAATTCATCCGTATCGATGACATCCTGGATAGCGACCACCTCACCGGTCTTGTCCGTTACGTTCATGGTCTTCACACCTTTGCCACCACGTTTGGTAATGCGGTAGTCATTTAAGTCTGAACGCTTTCCAAAGCCTTTTTCTGATACCACTAGTAAATTCCTATTCTCCGCGAGATCGACGCAAACCATGCCTACAACTCGCTCAGCGCCATCTTCAATACTGATACCGCGCACACCCGTTGCCATTCGTCCCATGGCCCGTACATCGGCCTCATGGAAGTGAATGGCTCTCCCAGAGTTGGTCGCAAGTACTACGTGACTATCACCATCCGTCAACCGGACGTTTAAGAGTTTGTCTCCCTCATTGATGGTGATGGCGTTGATACCATTTTGCCGTGGTCGGCTATACGCTTCGAGTGAGGTTTTCTTGATGGTCCCCTTCGCCGTGCACATGACGATGAAGGAGTTGTTTATGTAATCGGGATCAGACAGCGTCCGCACGTTGATGACCGCCATGACTTTGTCTGCCGCATCGATATTGATGAGGTTTTGAATCGGCCTGCCCTTGGCGGTCTTCATTCCCTCGGGAATTTCCCACACCTTCCTCCAGTAGACCTTCCCAAACTCTGTGAAGATCAGTAAATAGTTGTGGGCTTTGGCCACAAACAGGTGCTCTGTGAAGTCGTCATCCTTGCTAGTGGCTGCCCGCGCACCGACGCCTCCCCGACCTTGGGTACGGTACTCGACCAAAGGCGTCCGTTTGATGTAACCCTGGTGTGAGATCATGATGGCCATTTCCTCATTAGGGATCATGTCCTCCGCCGTGAACTCATCTGCACTATGCTCAATGTCTGTCTGGCGCTCGTCGCCGTAGCGGTCCCGTACTTCGATGAGCTCGTCTTTGATCAGTTGCATCCGCAGCTCTTCACTAGCCAAAATGGCCTTCAGACGCTCTATCAATTCTTTGATTTCCTCGTACTCCTGCTGAATCTTTTCGCGCTCAAGTCCGGTCAGCCGTTGGAGCCTCATCTCAAGGATCGCCTTCGCTTGGATTTCGGAGAGGCCAAATCGTTCCATCAACCCCTCTCTCGCCGTATCCGGATCACGAGAACTCCTAATGAGATTGATCACCTCATCCAGGTTGTCCAGTGCAATCAGATACCCTTCAAGAATGTGCGCCCTGCGCTCCGCTTCTTCAAGCTCAAACTGCGTCCGCCGGGTGATGACCTCGTGGCGGTGCTCCACATAGTAATGGAGAAGCTCTTTGAGGTTCAACGTATGAGGTCGTCCATTGACCAGCGCCACGTTGTTGACACTGAATGAACTCTGCAGCTGGGTTTGTTTGTAGAGGTTATTGAGAACGACATTAGGAATCGAATCCTTCTTCAAGTCGTAAACGATCCTCAAACCCTGTCGGTCTGATTCATCCCTCAGGTCACTGATGCCCTCGAGTTTCTTCTCATTGATGAGTTGAGCAGTCTTCTCAATCATCGAGGCCTTATTGACCTGATAAGGGATCTCAGTGACGATGATTTGCTCCTTACCGGTTTTCGTCGTGTCGAATTGGGCTTTGGCCCGCAAGACGATGCGTCCTCGACCCGTCTCAAAAGCTGCGCGAACCCCCTGATAGCCATAGATGGTGGCCCCTGTCGGGAAGTCAGGAGCGGTCACGTGCTCCATCAACTCAGGGATGGTGATGTCTCGATTGTCAATGTAGGCAATGGCGCCATTGATCGCTTCGGCCAAGTTGTGAGGTGCCATATTCGTGGCCATCCCCACTGCTATCCCCGACCCGCCATTGACCAGCAGGTTGGGAAACTTCGCCGGCAAAACGGTAGGCTCCTTTGCGGAGTCATCATAGTTGGGCTGGAAGTCTACGGTATTCTTTCCGATATCAGCCAGCAGCTCCTCGGAAATCCGCTTAAGCCGAGCTTCCGTGTATCGCATGGCGGCAGGTGAATCGCCATCCACGGAGCCAAAGTTTCCTTGGCCATCGACCAGCGTGTAACGCATGGACCAGGGCTGCGCCATTCGCACTAGCGTATCATAGACGGCTGTATCGCCATGAGGGTGGTATTTACCCAAGACATCACCCACAATCCTCGCACACTTTTTATACGGGCGATTGTAGTTGACGCCCAATTCGTCCATTCCGTAGAGGATCCTTCGATGAACCGGCTTCAAACCGTCTCGTACATCGGGCAAGGCACGAGAAATGATTACGCTCATTGAATAATCAATGTAGGCGCCTCTCATTTCGTCCTCTATGTTGATTGGGATGATGTTCTGGTCTCCTGCGGTCAACCCATCTTCTTCGGGGTTTTCAATATCTCCTTCTGACATCCAAAAATGCTTATTAAGACTTGGCTAAAAACAGCCGCAATTTAAACAATTTTTTGGTGTTTAATTGCTTGATTAATAAGGGTTGAGCTTACGCTTATTACGGTTCTTATAGCGCCAAAGCTTCCGATGGTTTTCACCCACTTTAGGATTCTGCTTTTTCCAGATGGGTTGACCCCGTACCTCGACGAGCCGACCCGTCGCCGGATCAGTGATCACGTGCTTCAGTTGCACATGATCGCTCTTCATTGGCGTCCTTGGTATCTCGGGGATATTGATGCTGATACCAAACTGAAGGAAGAATGTATTTTGATTGTGCTTTACGGATGCCATGCCCTCGGGCATGGCAATCGTGTAATTCTTGAATTCGTAAGATGGTTTGATCAACAGCCGAAAATATTCTGACCAGTTTTGCTCTATGCTGATGCCCAGCCGAGCATAGACTCCTCGAGTCAATAATTCGTTGTTGAATTGCCTGCCAAATGTAGCACGCCCAACCTCCAGCTCGCCCACAAATGAAAAGTCATAGTAATCATAAAATTTATAGCCTACCAATCCATACCATCGCGTAAAGGAGGTTTTGCTGAAGTTAGGTTGATAAGGTCGGATCTGCTCTTCAAAGCTTTGAGGGTTTAAGGGCCTCACGTATTGCCTTTCCCATCCTATCCCACCGCCGAATCGAAACTCCTTGTAGTTGTAGTGAATCGAAAGGTTGACCGGTATGCTATGACTAACGCCACTAAAGGACAAGGCGGCTGTATCCGTGTCCAACAAAAAGACTTGTTGTCTCAGGGTATCATTAAAAACTGGATTAGGCAAAAACCGATAAGGCACGTCGAAGAAGTTGTCATTGACCAGCGTGTCGGTCAGTGTGGGTGCGTTAAGCCAATCCGTAAAACCTGCAAAGCGGACAGGCAAGCTCTCTTCATTCTTTGGTACAATGACCTGACGACTGGCATCCTGATAAAAGTAGAATCCGGAAAGATCATGATTGTAGTTCGTCGCGCCGTATCCACTGGACAGTGTAATGGAGAATTGGTTAAGAAAAACGAGGATGGGACTCCGGTAGATATTGTAGCGCTCGTATATATCCATATTTTGCCCAAATAGTTGGGCATGACCAACTACCAGAAGCACGACAATGGTACTATATCGATACATCCTGTTCAACGGCTCGCTAAATCGCTGCAATAATACGTAAATACCTACCCTTAAATGCCATTAAGCAACTCAACCTCGAAAATAAGCGTCTGATAGGCCCCTACCCGTGCTGCGTAGTCAGGCACGATCAATCCGGTGATGGCTTCATCAACCAAAAAACCGGGGACCACCACTGCACTCTCTCGGTATGCAAAGAAAGAGGGAATGATTAGCAGCGCCTCTTCACCAAATTCCATTTGACCGATGCCCAAATCCAAACCATTGATGACCGTATTGCTATTGAACGGGAACTGAAATGGCTGGTTGGCAAAGCGATTATCAAACACAGAACTATCTTCCAGAAGCCGCCCTACGTAAGTGATCCCTACCAACTGACCTTGCTGCGGCGTGAGGCCAGCTTGTCCGGCAGCCAGTCTTTTGTATGCCACAGCGCCGGTCTGCCCGATGAGTTCTACGGAATCCAGCGGATTGAGATCGAGGCTGTCTAGCAAAGCATCATCAATATAATTATTGATGGCCGTGGCTTCTTCAGACACCACCTCTGACTCTGCCCTGACCTGGACCAATTCTACCTCGAACTCGATGATGGAATTGGATGGAATCAAAGTGCTGAATTCCAGGGTATCATATGCCAAATGGCTAGGGATAATGAAACCATAGGTGTCACCTTCGTTCATAACCGGGAGGGCCAGGTCCAGCCCGACGGGGTAAATCGCATTAGCTCCTTGTCTCATGACCAGGGGATCACCATCATTGCGGTCATAGACATCAATCGGGCTGCTGCTCCCCAGTACTCGGACCGTGTAGTAGATTGACAAAACACCATTAGAGGACGGCCGTCCACCAGGATTGATCACAATCGGATAGGTATAGATGCCGTTATCATCCCGACTGGCACTGTCATTGCCCACGGACATGAGCTCTGAGGTGATCGTGGAATCCTGCGCCGCATCGGCAGGCCCTTCTACCCCACCGTCACTACAACTGCTAGAGAATAGTAAACTCCCTAGGATCAGTACCCAAGATGCGGCGATCACCTGTTGCATGACTTGAAAACGAAACCGACTGGTGTGTATTGCGCTGGGTTATTTAATCTGGAAAGTCTTTACGAACATCTGGAAAACGGGGATCCCACTGATGCCCAGGTCCTCCCCAATCTCCACCATGCGCTTGTATTCGCTTTTGCGAATGGTTCGATTGACGTTGATGATGTCCTCTTGATTCTCGAGGAAAAAGCTGGTGATGAATCGAATCAATATATAGGGTGTACGCAGGACTTCTTTTTTATACGCTTCGTAGCTCACCTCCATATCATGGTCAAACTTCTCCCCCCTGGTGATGCCTTCATACTGAAAAGACTGCTCAATAGCGATCTGAAGCACCTTTAGGAACTTGCTAGACCATGTGTCATACCCCTTCAACAAAAACTTCATGGCATAGACCACTGGATCCTTCTTCATGAAGTAGCCACCTTTGGAAAGCTTACGGGCCTTCTTATTGAGGGCCAACTCTTCGAAAAGGCTAACGTTTCCATCGGCCATGGCGATACCTAAAGTGGGTGTCATCATCACCAGGGAAAAGAAATCATGATCCGATATCTCGAGGTACGGGGCTTCGCTCCTGATGAAATCCTTTTTGAGCTCGAAGTTCGCCTCTTTGATCTCTGGGATCTCAATCATCGTCTCTATCTCGTACTCTGTAAACATGCAATCTGTTTTTGTATACCCTCCTAAAGTAAGAGGATTTTTTCATAAAACGAAAAAGACTTGACGGAGAGGAATTTAATACGAATTTGTGGGTAAATCCTCGCACAAGCCGCTGAGAGGCACTTCTCAGACTTGAAGGATTCATGCAGATAAATCACCATGGTAGCCGATGAGTTAACCTACTCTCGCGGGCTTCCGAGGGCTAATCCGGCCCCTCCTAATGCAAAAACTTCATTTTCTAATAGAACGACTGATACGTATGGAAGTAGGTCTTCCCTTGCTGCCCAGAAAAGTAAAACCTCTCCCCGGTACCCACGCCGGCCTCCGCACCCACGGTCATGGTCAGCTCGTTGTCACCTGCTTGTAGTGGGATGCGCGCGTAGTGAATGCTATGCGGTATGGTCTGCCAGTTGCGGGTATCTGCTTGCTCGGTGAGCGCATTGATCACACCAACGGCGAAGCCAAGTCCTTCGTCTTCTCCTTCCAGCGACTTCTCCGCCGCCTTTTTGATCGCGGCCCGCATCAGTGATTGGCTAAACTCCCAAACCATGCGCTGTTCTAGCACTTTGAAGGCGATGGCATTGATGTCCTCAGCTTCTTCAAGGTCCCACACTTTCCCATTGGCTCGCACGCTTGCCGAGAAGGTGCTTGGCACACGCTCTACGTACTTGGGAAAGACCACACGAAAAAACTCCAGGTCCGTGACCTTAAAATCATCATCCTCGTCATCTTCATAATCCGCGAGCGGAAAAGGAAAAGAAAACCCTTGGTTCGCATTTTCGAAGGTCACAAAGCCAGCTTCACCTTCGACGACGGTAAAGTTGACCGACCATTCATCCTTGATGGGTCCCAGGCCATTGTGCCATAACAGCAGGACTTCGCCATGTGCTGGAATCGTGTGCTCGTAGGGGTAGCCGAAAGTCTCTTCATAGGACCGTAAGTCATCCTGAAATCCACTGAGGTAGGCCGCGCGCATCAAGTCCTTTTTTAGCTGTTCGGGGGCTTGTACCCCAAACATCTCGACGAAATCTTCTTGGTAGATTTCGTATGCGTTGCGATAGGCGATAAAGGCATTATTCGGATCTCCGGCAGCTTCATAGATCATACCCATTAGATTGTGTATAAAAGCGTCCCGCCGGTACTTTCGGTCTGATTTGTATCGGTCGCTGAGCTCGTTCAGTCGATTATTAAGTCGACGACATTCGACCAAAGCCCCTTCCAAGTCATTTATTTTCAAGTAGTTGAGCGCTTTATAGTAGAGCAGCAGCATGTGCTCGTGGTCCTCTCCTGGGTATTCTATGATACGAGGGTTGATG
>JBCCXG010000068.1:0-15144 GCA_039191945.1 Bacteroidota bacterium | reverse complement strand
TGGTGGCAGTACCAAAACGGATTCCCATCCTTTCAATTCCATCTCACTGGTCGTGCCACTGCTTTTGACTGGGAGGATCCCATGTCCTTTCTCTTACAGCAGTCCCTGAGCGTGGGTCCTGCGCTCTTTATGGCTTTTGCCTACCGGGCTCGGGATTTTTGGGAGAGGAGTCTCAAAGTGCTGATCATAGGGTGCTACTTTTTCTTTTTTTTGGCATCCTTTCGAGGCGTGGTGCATATTCAATGGACTTCCTTGGCCTTTTTTCCCGCCATCCTATTGGCCACAAGGTGGCTGGCAGCAGCAAAGAGCAGACTCATTGGATATCCCATAGGTCTCTTCTTTCTCGTCACGGTGCTCCTACGCCTTCAGTTGATGTTTCCCATTTTGCCAGGTGAAAAAATAGGACCGCACTATATACACGGTCAGGAGGAGTGGGCTATGGCGCTTGCAGAGGAGGTAGGCGATGCTGCACTGGTGTTTGAGTACGACCTAAAGGAACCGTCGATCTACAGCTTTTATAGCGGGAAAGACGCGCTGGCTTTGTACCCTGCCTACCGGAAGCGATCGCAATATGATTTGTGGGCGATCGAGGATACCATCCAGCATCGATCGGCAGTGGTGGCTAGGAAATATGACTTTGAGGGCGCCCATGCATTTCAAAGGAACAAGAGAAAGATCTATTGGCAACGAACGAGTGAGCTCAACTCTTTTCAGAATGTCCGGATCCAGATGGAGGACATCAATGCGTCTGAGGCAGCTACAGGCTTGACGTTGACTGTACATAATCACCGGAAAGTTCCGATGACTTTCCCGTCGGGGTTCGAGCTTTTTCTCAGGGAAGTGCGCGGCAGGAGGGAAGACTTGCGACTTGGCGCCTTGCCATCGATCATTCCTTCGGGTGCATTTGAGCGATTAACCATTCAAATAGAAGAACCATTAGCGGGTACCTATCGTGTGGGGATTCGAGGTGGATTACTGTCCCCATCCCTGAATAGCGATCCGTTCATCATATCACTGCCGGAGCGGGAAGATGAGTAGTTGAAAATGTGGTATACTTGAGATGAAATAATTTGAAACCCAACGAATGAAACGACACGGAACCCTTGTGCTGGCGGCTGCCCTGTTTCTCCTTTTTCTGGGATGTGACAAAGCGGAACAGGTCAAAGAAATCAAACTCGCGCATGGACTGAGTACTGAGCACCCTGTGCACAAAGGGATGGTCTATTTCGCGGAAGAGGTGACAAAGAACTCTGGCGGCAAACTGAAGGTGAGCATCTATCCCAATGGACAGCTTGGATCTGAAAGCCAATGTCTGGAGTTGCTCCAGATCGGTAGTCTGGGCATCACGAAAGTATCGGCTGCGGCGATGGAAAGTTTCGCCCCAAAATACAAAGTCCTAAGCATCCCCTATATCTATAAATCCAAGGAGCATATGTACACCATTCAGGATGGGCCGATCGGGCAAGAGATCCTGGACTCAGGCGTGGAGTATTGGCTTAAGGGGTTGTGTTTCTATGATGCTGGGAGTCGCAGCTTCTACACCAGAGAGCGCGCTATACGGACACCTGCTGATGTCAAGGGCTTGAAGATCCGGGTCATGAAAAGTATCACGGCCAATAAGATGATCAGCGAGCTGGGTGGCAGCCCCGTGCCTATCGCGTGGGGAGAGCTTTATACTGCCCTACAGCAAGGAGTAGTCGATGGTGCCGAAAATAATCCGCCGTCTTTTTACCTGAGTCGACATTATGAAACGTGCAAGTACTATACCCTCGACCGGCATACCGCGGTTCCTGATGTATTGGTGATCAGTACGATCGTATGGAACCGGCTGACGGAAGAGGAGCGACAGTGGGTGCAAAAGGCGGCTCAGGCCTCATTGCCTGTCCAGCGGAAGTATTGGGATGAATCCGAAAAGGAGAGCCTTGACGCCGTTGTGGAGGCCGGCATTCAGATCATAGAAGTAGATGTCACGGAGTTTGCAGAGGAGACCAAAAAGATCCTTGAGGAATTCAAAGAAAATCCTGATTTGCAAGGCTTGATAAGCAAAATAGAGAAAATCGATGCGTGAAATCTTGGATAAGATCAGTACCGGGCTGCTGATCATTTTGATGACTGTCATGGTGCTCAGTGCGCTGCTACAAGTAACCGCCCGTGTTTTTGGATTTAGCGCTCCATTTACGGAAGAGCTCACGATATACTCCATGATGTGGGTGACGCTATTTGGCTCTGCCTACACTTTTGGTATCAGAAAACATATCTCCATCGACATACTCGAGCCCCAACTGAGCGAACGTAACCAGCATCGTCTGAGAATTGCCATTGAGGGGGTGATTTTGGTTTTTACTTTTCTCATTCTCATCTTCGGCGGCGTTCGGTTTTCATGGATTACGGCCAAGCTGGGTCAGGTATCGGCGGTCATGAACGTGCCCAAATGGTATGTTTACCTCGCGCTCCCGCTGAGTGGGCTGATTGTCATCCTGTACAGCATTCTCAATATCAAAGACGAACTGAACAACAAAGAAGCCTAAAGCCCATGAACTACGACGAAATAGCCATTTTGGTCCTTTCTTTTTTGATATTGATTGCCATCGGGGTGCCCATTACGGTCAGTCTCGCCCTTTCCTCCCTGTTTACCCTTCTGGTGAATGTTGTTTTCATTTCCGCGACGACGACAGTAGCACAGCGCATGATCAATGGGCTCGATAGCTTCACACTTCTGGCCATTCCTTTTTTCATATTGGCGGGGCAAATAATGAATACCGGTGGGATAGCGCAACGGCTCATCGATTTTGCCAAGGCCCTCGTGGGTCCGGTCCGCGGCGGACTGCTGTTTGTCAATGTGCTAGCTTGTACGCTTTTTGGGGCCATCTCCGGGTCCGCGGCAGCATCCGCCTCGGCAGTAGGATCTATTCTCAATAACAAAATGAAGGATGAGGGGTACGACCCGGGCATTACTGCGGCCACCAACGTTGTGGCCTCTACTACGGGGCTGATCATTCCTCCCAGCAATATCTTGATCGTCTACTCACTGGCTGCCGGAGGCTTGTCTATCGGGGCTTTATTTCTTGCAGGCTATTTGCCAGGTTTCTTACTTTCTCTGGCCCTGATTGTGACGAGCTACGTCGTGGCGGTTCGCAAAAACTACGCAAAGGGCGAGGGCTGGTCCGGAACGGTCGTTTGGAAAACCTTCGTGGGTGCCTTTCCTAGCTTGATGCTGCTTTTCGTCGTGATGGGAGGGATCATTGCCGGCTACTTCACAGCGACAGAGGCATCCGCCGTAGCTGTTTTGTATACGCTGATCTTATCAATGATTTACAAGGAACTGGACATCCCGAAGTTGAAGAGCATTTTGGTCAATAGTAGCGTGACGACGGCAATTGTGCTTTTACTCGTGGCGACGTCTTCATCCATGAGTTGGGTGATGAGCTACGGTAACTTACCGGAGGCCATTTCGACGGGTGTTCTATCCCTGACGGAAAATCCTGTGATGGTGCTCGTCTTGATCAACCTCATTTTACTGTTCGTCGGCGTCTTCATGGATATCACTCCTGCGGTCCTGATTTTTACGCCGATCTTCTTGCCTTTGGCTGAGTCGCTCGGGATCCATCCGATCCATTTCGGTATGATCATGGTCCTGAATCTGTGCATTGGCCTTTGTACCCCTCCAGTTGGCAACCTCTTGTTCGTAGGAGCTAGCGTAGCGGGTATATCCTTTCAGCGATTGGTCAGACCCCTTTTACCGCTTTACGTAGTGATGCTCGTGGTACTGGTTTTGGTGACGATGGTACCTGGGATCAGCATGTGGCTGCCCACTTTGTTTGGTTTCTAAGACTTTTTCAATGAAGATTCTCTGATGACCAGTTCTGGCTTGAGGATCTTGTGAGAGGGTGTACGGTCTTCCGGTTCCTGGTCCAGTTGTGCGAGGAACAGCTCTGCCGCGGCACGTCCGATTTCCCTACTAGGTTGTGAGACGGTCGTCAGTGGTGGATTGACCAGAGAGGACAGGGGCTCATTGGTGAATCCCACGAGTGCGAGGTCCTCCGGTATCCGGAGCTTACGGTCTTGCAAATATCTGATGGCCCCGAAGGCAGCGGAGTCACTAACAACAAAAGCTGCGTCGGGCGGATGTGTGAGACTCATCAATCGCTCAGTGCACTCCGCTCCACTTTCCATGCTAAAGTCACACGGAAGGATGAGCTCCTCATCTATGGGCATATTGCTGCGTTTGAGTACATCGAGGTAGCCGTTCTTTCGCATCTGGCTGATATTCAGAGCTCCTGGTCCCGCGATGTGTGCGATGCGCTTGAAGCCCTGATCCACCAGGTGCTGGACTGCGTCTACTGCGCCCTGGTAGTCGTCCACCTCAGCTGTCGGAACGTGTAAGTCCCCAGTCGTGCGGTTGAAAAGGATCAATGGGATACCTTTTCTCTTGATTTTTTCCAGGTGTTCTGTACTCGAAGTCTCAATGGATAGGGACCCTATGATGCCGTCGACTCTGCTGGCGAGTAGCGTGTTTACGTTTCTGATCTCATTTTCCAGGCTCTCTGCCGACTGACAGATGATCGTGTTGATGCCGCGTGCTGATAACACCTCTTGCATACCGGTGATGGCTGCAGAGTAGAAGTGAATAATGAAGCTGGGTATGATGACGCCGACAGTATTAGTACGCTTGGTGACCAGACTGAGCGCGATCGTATTGGGTTCGTAATTAAGCTCCTCAGCCAATTCGATGACCCGCTTTTTCGTCTCTGGATTTACATCTGGAAGACTGCGTAGTGCCCTTGATACAGTAGAAACAGATATGTCTAGCTTTCTTGCCAGGTCTTTTATGGTGACTTGTCTTTCCTTCATATTCCCTCTGTGGGTTACCCCTTCGTCATACGCTTTCTAGCTCTAGGCTAGGAGAATCGTCTTAATCCGCTGCGGTGTACATCGAACACCTGCTGCCCTACCTTCGAAAATAGGTCGTGCAGGTGTACAATTACAAATTATATCGTATCTCCTTCAGTTGTCCTGTACAGATGGTTGGGTGGTTGGTTTGTCGGGAGCCACAGGGGCTAAGGTGCGGAGCTTTCGCGCACGCGAAGTTCGCTGTCAACCACTCGCGTCAGCGGGCTCAGCGCAGGATCATTCAGCTGCGCCACAAGTACTTCGACCGTTTCTTCACCGATCTGGAAGATGGGCTGATGGACCGTCGTGAGTTGAGGTCTGGTACGAGCTGATTCAGGTTCGTCGGTAAATCCAACGATTTTCAATTGGTCAGGTACTTCGATATGATTTTGACGGGCGAACTCCATGACACCGTAGGCGACAGCATCGCACACGCAAAAAATAGCTTCCGGACGACTGCCTGATGACAACAGTCTAACTGCACTTTCAAAGCCACTTTCCGAAGTGAAATCGGACGTCGAGATTAAGGACTCATCAATGGCTAGACCTGAAGCCGTCAGTGCATCTTTATAACCCGCCAGGCGCCGCTGGCTTATTTCAAGGTTAATCGGCCCGGAGATGTGGGCGATACGCCTGGATCCCTGGTCGATAAGGTGTTGCGTTGCTTGTCGAGCGCTATTGTAGTCGTCCACCGTTACTTTGGAGGCAACCACATTGCATACGCGATTGAACAAAACTACGGGCATGCCCCGCTGTAATACCCTGTCGATATGCTCAAAATCGCTCGTTTCTCTCGAAATGGACATGATCAACCCATCCATTTTGGAAGAGAGTAGAAGATCTATTGAGGTTTTTTCCTGATCGTACGATTCACTGCTCTGACAGACCATCAAATTATATCCATGCCTTTTGGCTGCCTGATCCATGCCTGATAGCGCTTCCGCGTAGAAGTAAATCGTGAAGCTGGGTATGACGACTCCGATCACATGGGACCTCTTGCGTACTTGACGCACAGCCGTGAGATTGGGGCGATAGTCCAGTTGATTGGCTAGGTCCTGAACCGCTTCTCGTGTCATAGGGTCGACACCTGGCATCCCGCTGAGCGCTCGCGAAACTGTCGATGCAGACAGTCCTAGTTTACCAGCGATGTCTTTGATAGTCGCAGACTTCTTCATTAAAAGAAACGATGATCAGGGCCTTTTTTAAAACTTAGCGCTCGAGTCGGGAATGTAGGAAGATTTCGCGATACTCTCAAATCAGGTCTACAACCATTAGGATCTTCAAGGCGTGGTGGACTTGGTTTTTGGTCAAATAATGCTGACCGAGTTCATGCAACGAATCCTTGATTTCGTCCCTGCGATTGTCATATTCGAGGATGATCTCGTGTACTTCAGGTGATACACTTGCCTCTTGCACTTCGTCTTTTGACGGTAGCCTGCCGGCAGTCCCCAATTGGCCAAGGTTATTGGCGGTCAAGATGTGACTGTTGCGAATGCTCCTCGGGAGTTGATCGACACCTACTCCCGGTTGCACGCTTGCCCGGGACACTTCAAAAAGTGCATGACCGGAGGCCCGGACATATCCACTACCTCCCATGCGCCCCACAAGGTCCATTTTATCAGGATCCACCCTTCCGTCGGTGCCTAGTGTCGCTTGATCGATGTGCATGCGAAGGACTTCGCAGATGACCAGATTGCCTGAACCGGCTTCTGACCCGAGGACAATCACATCATTGACACGACACTCAAAGGACACGGGCGACTGCAGTACCCGAGGAGGTTTCACGATGTCTGACGGCAATGGGGTGAGTCCGGCTTTGACAAATTCATCGATGTCTTTTTGGTAGTTACCGCTGGCAAGTGACATTTGCTCGACGATATTGTGATTCACTACATTGATCACGACTTCTTTCACTTCAGTGACATTGCGATGTGTATCTTTCTTACCGGCACCTTTGCTGGTTAGAGAGGGAGAGAAAATAAGTACGGGCGGCTTAACGGAAAAAACATTGAAATAGCTAAAAGGACTGAGGTTCACGTTGCCCGATTGATCAATACTGCTGACAAATCCAATGGGTCGTGGGGCAATAGTCATTAACAACCACGAGTGCAATTCCCGATTATCCAGGTCCTGAGGGTTCAGGGTGAGGTACTCTTTTTCTTCCATATCACAAGTTTATACGATGCCGGGCAAGAACTTCATTGGTCATCGCAACCGAATCCTACTGCCCGCTGTCACTCGTCAATTTAGACCCGATGGGCCGATGAAGGACTGCCTGGGATTTTGCCAGATGGTCTTTCTAAATCAAATTTCAGTGTACAAGCCGAAGATACAACAGGATACCTATAAATTGCGGCGGCATGAGCTTATGGCACATGCGCACTGAACCGACTCTGACATTGATATGAATAGGTCCTTAATTGACAACCTTACGACCAACTATATAGAAAAATACGGGACGTCGCCGGAGCTCATCTTGCGATCACCTGGCAGGATCAATATACTGGGCGAGCATACGGATTACAATGATGGTTTCGTGATGCCGGCCTCGATTGACAAGTCCATCTACCTGGCCATCGGCAGAAACTCGAAAGATACCTCCAACCTGTTCTCCCTTGATTTTCAAGATGATCGAGAGATCGATTTGAAGGCTTTGGAAGCAGGACCCTCCGGCCAGTGGGTCAACTATCCCGCGGGCGTGGTCAATGAACTAGTACGTCATGGGCATGCATTGGAAAACTTTAACATGGCCTTTACCAGTGACTTGCCTATCGGTTCTGGACTCTCATCCAGTGCGGCCTTGGAGTGTGGTGTGGGTTACGGTCTCTCCACACTTTTTGACCTAAAAATCCCCCGAAAGACTTTGGCTCAATATGGCCAAAACGCTGAGCACAATTTTGTAGGTGTTCGATCGGGAATCCTGGACCAGATTGGCTCTATCATGGGCAAAGAGAATGAGGTCATGCGGCTGGATTGCCGGTCCCTGGACCTTACGTACCATCGCGTAGTCTTAGGTGACTATGAGTTGATTTTGTATAACACCAAGGTGAAACACGAACATCTCACCTCCGGGTACAACGACCGCCGGGCAGAGTGCGAACGTGGAGTGGCTGTCCTGCAAAAAAACAACCCTGAAATTCGGGCCTTGAGAGACGCGACCATCGAACAACTTGAGTCGGTGAGGGATCAGTTGCCAGAGATCGTTTACGCCCGGTGCAAATATGTAATTGAGGAAAACGCCCGGGTAGATGAGATCTCCACCGCGTTAGCGGCCAATGACTTAGTGGAAGCGGGGAAGATCATGTATCGGACCCACGATGGACTCAGTAAGGAATACCAGGTGAGCTGTCCAGAGCTAGACTTTTTGGCAGACGCGGTGAGAAATGAGGCTGCAGTCTTAGGTGCGAGGATGATGGGAGGCGGTTTCGGTGGTTGCACGCTCAATATTGTGAAAAAGTCTGAGATCAACCGATTGACAGAGCAGCTGTCCAAGGCCTACCACGCTGAGTTTGGCTTGGATATGGAGATGTATCCGGTGAAGATTACAAACGGGACAGAGGTGGTACAGCGAGAGATGTGACCCTGGTTACCGCGTCGGATTTAGAGGGAAGAAGAAGAGGATCGTTGGCCACTTGGTCGTGAGTGAGTGCACTTCGTTCCCGTGGCATGATCATAGCAGTCAAGGACTTCCCCCATGATCCCAATGCACTGGGCACCACAGACCTGGAATGCCTACGGGTGGAGGAGCAGATTGTCGGGAATTTTCGTCTTGAGCCATTCGAGATCGGCACCTCAACGCCCCCCTTCCGTGTCATGGCACCCTACTGGGTGTCGATCCTTTCTTCATTGCCAGATCTTCTTATCCTCCGGACGTTGTGAAGAGCATGCTGCAAATCGATAGGTAGAGGTCATTCCAGTCACTACCTACCTAATGCCAGCAGTCCTATGCTCGATCTCAACCCCACCAAATCAGGGTAGAGGAGTGAAGAGAAAATACCCAATTATGGGTATTGCAAGGCCAAGCGATGCGGACTATTTTTATATGACATAAGAGCGTCAAACAGAAGTAAGACAGGCTAAAGATTACAACTAGAAGGAGAGAGACCTTGACTAGCACCGTCAAGGTAAAGCCCCCGTATCAGCAGACGGGGGTTTTTTCATGGGCAAGTGGCGGCTATACCTTCGGCAAGCTGCTGGGCGGCGGGTGGATTCCGTCGAAACCATAACTCAGGCTCGATCAATTCTAGCTCCACCAAGGAGAGTTTGCCCTCATTATCATAAATGATATCGACGCGGGCGTAATGCGGCGAGTCCGGACATTGACTCACGACGTGTTCTGCAAAAGCAACTTCCTCTGGTGAAGGTTCGTAGGGCGCGACCGTACCACCGAAATCACTTTGGACGCGAAAGTCCCCGGATTTGGCCATCTTTTTCACACTATGGGTGAATTGACCCCCAATTACAATCAGTGATAACTCTCCTTGATCGACTATGAATTGCTGGAAGGGTTGTACCATCATGGTTTGTTTGGCGCAAAGGGAACGAAAGAGCATTTCTTCTTGTGCTAGGCGCGTTGAGGTAATGTAGTGGGTATCCATTGCGGTACCAGAAATCGTCGGTTTCATGACGACGTCTTGCCAGTGGTGGAGCTTTGCAATGTCCGCGAGGGTAGACGTGTCTTGACCGTAAGCGTAGTGTGTAGGCACCACATTGACCTGTCGAAGCGATAGATCCTTCAAGTAATGCTTGTCCAGGTTCCATTCGATGAGCGAGTGGGGATTGATGAGCTGCGTTGCTCCTGAGACCTGCGTCAACCAAGACCGAAATTCCTCAAAGCGGTAAAAGTAGTCCCATGTAGAGCGGAAGAGGGCATATCGAGTCATCGTCCAATCAAATGAGGGATCTGCCCACGATTTCCTAGCGACTTTGTAGCCCATCTTTTCGAGGCCATGGTGCACGAGTCCATCATCGTACAGAATGGAGCGTTGATATTCCGTCGGATCCTCAGGATGCGCATAAGTGTCATCTGAGAGGATAATGATATCAAAATCTTCGATGGCGCTAGTTGTCCAGCGGTTGAACTTCAGTGAGTATATCAGTACCAAGTACTCTGAGACCCGGAAGCACGTACCATGTCCTGTTGTTTGCAAATTTCATTTCGCCGTAGGTATAGACCCCTTCGGTGGTGATCAGTTCTCCTTTCCCGGTAGCCTCATCCTTGTAGAATTTGTAGGCGATCATTCGATAGTCCTCTTTTGATAGGTAGAAATACCATACGTCTTCTTCATAGGGGACCCGCAATATGTAGCAATCCTGTCCCTCAAATGTTTCCTCTCTCACCTCATCGTCCAAGGGCGTGCCCTCGTCCGTCAACTTCATGGGTAGCCCCCATAGGTAGAGATAGTAGTTACGCATTCTCGCGGCGCGGTCACAGTCAGCCTCTCCATATAACAAGAAACAAGAGTCCATTTTCATGCCGTGAGACTCAATATCCTTTCTTTCCAATTGGAACCAACCTTGCCCATTGTTGATTTCCGCAGTAGTAGACCGGTCCTGGCCGTTGGGTCGAGTCTCGTTAAAGGAGAATTGGGCTTGCAATACAGGCCATTCGTTGTTGGGGTCGTGATAGGCGATGGCCTTTTTTAGGATGTCTTTCGCCGAGACATTTTGTCCATAGGCCGTTGAGTGCCAAAAGATCAAAAGTGCGAGTGGAAGTAGCCGCTGGAACATAAGTAGAGAAAATTGGTTGAGGTAAAATAAAATACTTTAACTAATCAGCAGGGTCGGGCGTTATTTCAAATATGGAGAAAGCAACTGAAAAAGCAGCCAAAGGAATCACCAAAGAGAAGCTGCAACTACAATACATGGAGTATATGCTCCTTCAGGAGAAGACTCCGACTTCGGTCTTTGCCTTCACTAGGGCTATAAAGATCAGGGAAGCCGATTTTTACAAGCATTACAACTCCTTCCGCTCGCTTGAAGGAGATATCTGGAAGACATGGTTTGAAGACACGCTGGAGGTGCTACACAATGACAAGCAATACCCTCAATATAGTGTTAGAGAGAAGATGCTGTCTTTTTATTATACCTGGCTTGAAATATTGGCCAAGAACAGAAGCTACGTCTTGATGAAGTTTGAAAAGATGACTTCTCAAGACCTGAATCCTGCCTTCCTTGCGCCTTTAAAAGAGACATTCAAGGACTACGTGAATAACCTCCTGATGGAGGGGAAAGACACCGCAGAGATTGCCGATCGACGAATCAGCACTCAGTATGACAAAGGCTTTTGGATCCAGCTGATGTTTGTGACGCGCTTTTGGGCCAATGATGATACTTCAGGCTATGAGCAAACGGATGCAGCCATAGAAAAAGCCGTCAACTTCTCTTTCGACTTGGTGGCCAGAGGCCCGCTGGATTCGTTTCTGGACCTAGCCAAATTCCTCTATCAAACGAAAAAGATCTAATCCGTTCTGAGTCATGAGAGAGCAAACGCGTATTCCCACAGGCAAAGTGTCTCGTGCGGCAAAGTTCGTACGTACCGGTGCGAAAGTCGGCGGAAACTATATCAAGCATTATTCACGCAAGTTGGTGGACAAAAACACCTCACGTGAGCAATTGGACGCAGAGAATGCAGAGGATATTTATGATTCGCTTAGTGAGCTAAAAGGCAGTGCCTTGAAAGTGGCCCAGATGCTCGCCATGGACAAGAATCTGTTACCCAATGCTTACCAGGATCGCTTTGCCATGGGACAGTACAGCGCTCCACCACTGTCCTATCCATTGGTCATGCAGACTTTCAAAAGGCTCCTGGGCCAGTCCCCGCAGGACCTCTTTGATACTTTCACGCCGCAGGCGGTAAATGCCGCTTCCATCGGGCAGGTGCACAAAGCGACGAAAGACAACAAGACCTACGCCGTAAAGATCCAGTATCCAGGAGTGGCAGATAGTGTAAGGTCCGACTTGAAACTGGTCAAGCCCATCGCGCTACGCCTCTTCAATCTCAACGAACAAGAACTTGATCTCTACATCAAGGAAGTGGAGGGAAAGCTGTTGGAGGAGACCGATTATGAGCTCGAAGTGGCGCGTTCCATCGAGATCTCTGAGGCCTGTGGGCACATTCCGAATTTGTTTTTTCCAAAGTACTATCCGGACCTATCGGCCAGTAGAGTGATCACCATGGACTGGTTGGACGGCAAGCACATCAAGGAGTTTTTACAAACCAATCCTTCGCAGGAGATCAGGGATCAATTGGGGCAGGCAATGTGGGAGTTTTACCATCATCAGATCCACAACTTGAAGCAAGTGCACGCCGACCCTCATCCCGGCAACTTTCTTATGCGTGAAGATGGTACCTTGGGGGTCATTGATTTCGGGTGTGTGAAGGTGATCCCAGAGGATTTCTACACGGGGTATTTCCGCCTGATGAGCAAAAATCTAGTGAGCAATGACGAGGAGTTGCTTCCCATTTTGTATGAACTCAACTTCATTTATGAAGATGACTCACCGCGGGAAAAGGCCTTGTTCGTCTCCGTCTTCAAGGAAATGACCGTTTTGTTGGGGCGACCTTTTCACGACGATAGCTTTGATTTCGCAGATGATCAATACTTTCAGCAGATCTACGCTTTGAGTGAGCGGCTGTCGAACATGAAAGAGTTGAAGAATTCTCGTCACCCCAGGGGGTCCAGACATGGATTGTATATCAATCGTACTTATTTCGGATTGTACACTTTGCTCAACGAGCTGCGTGCCAACGTAAGCACGACCAAGCCCGAGTGGCTATTGGGGTAGTGTATTTCCGTTAGTCCGTCGGCCATTTTGTTCCTATATTACGGGGATGAAGTGGCCGATTTTTTTATGCTATGCATCGATTTTTGTGGGATGCACTACGACGACAGAAAACATGACCTGGCAGTCGATAGAGAAGAGTTTGCAAACGCAGTTGATCACCATGCGCGACAGCAGCGAGATCCGACTGCCGGAGGGTAACTTCATGTTTGCGAACAGCCTCTTGCTCGATGATAAGCACTTCGTCACTATTCAGGGCGCGGGGATTGACAAGACCGTACTCTCGTTTGCTCAACAGCAATCGGGTGCGGAGGGCCTGAAGATAAGTAACTGTTCCAACATTCGCCTGAAGGATCTCACCATAGAAGATGCCAAAGGGGACAACATCAAAGTGACTGATACTTACGGAATTGAGTTCGACGGCGTCAAGTCACATTGGAATGGTGAGCCCAAAGAGGAAAATGGTGCCTACGCATTTTATCCAGTCCTTTGCAAGAACGTAGTCATTCAAAACTGCATCGCGGCAGGAGCGTCAGATGCGGGGATTTACGTCGGTCAATCAGACAGCGTCACGATTAGGTACAACAAGGTGTACTACAATGTGGCGGGTATTGAAAGCGAGAACTCTCGTTGGGTCGAAATTCACGGAAATGAGGCCTTCAAGAATACTGGCGGCATCTTAATCTTCGACCTTCCGGGGTTGACGCAGCTCGGTCATACCACCAGAGTCTTTAACAATGTGATGGAAGAGAACAACTATAAGAACTTCGCGCCGGAAGGTAACATCGTGGCAGCTGTACCTCCGGGTACAGGCATGATGCTACTGGCCACGCGTGATATAGAGATTTTTGACAACCAATTTATCAATAACCGAACGTCAGGCCTGGCGATCGCCAGCTACGATCTCGTATCGGCCATGTCGACGGAGGAGGGATCCCAACTCAACAATAACATCGAAACTGCAAGACAGGATGCAAGCTATGACCCCTATCCAACAGGCATCTACGTACACAGCAATAGTTTTGAAAATGGTAAACTGCTACCTACAACCCAAAACGAATTCGGACTCTTATTTATGATGAAATTCCCTTTCGGCACGCCTGATATAGTTTGGGACGGTATTGCACCTGACCGGGAGAGCTTTGAGTTTTGTTTGGAGAACAATGGGGAGTTCAAATTTGCTGATTTAGATGCGGCGAACGACTTTGAAAGCCTAAATACGGACTGGGTGGCATTCAATTGCCGGGGTACTAACATTAATCCGATTTTTTGAGCATATGAAAGGGGTGTGTAGGGGACTGGCCGGAGTGGTCATGTTGTCCTTGATGGCAATGTGGGGATGCGGATCATCAAAGCAAGATCAGCCCTTGGTGCTAGAGGAAGTTGCCTTGGAGGGAGCGGTGGTCTCGGTCGGTCCGGAAAAGCTCTCGGACTGGGGTCTTTTTGTTGGTGATTTGAAGGATGTCTCGCCTGCCCCCAATGTTCGCCCCTATGAAATCAGCACGCCATTATTTACAGACTATGCTTACAAGGAGCGTTTCGTTCGTGTGCCGGACGGCCAAAGTGTGAGTTATCACGCGTCCGAGGTGCTGAAATTCCCAGAGGGGTCCGTGCTGGTCAAAAACTTCTTTTACCCTGCTGATTTTGCTGAACCGGAGCAGGACATTCGAATGCTTGAAACACGGCTTCTGATCAATGAAGGGGAGGAGTGGAAGGCCCTCACTTACGTTTGGAACGAAGATCAGACAGAGGCCTTTCTGGAGGTGGCCGGCCAATCGATTCCCGTCTCTTGGACGGACAACAAGGGTATTTTGCAAAACATTAATTACGCCGTTCCCAACCTAAACCAATGCAAGAGTTGTCACGAATACAAGGGTCGCTTCACGCCAATCGGGCCTACGGCCAGGCAGCTCAATCGGCAGACAAAGACCGGGGTGTCGCAATTAGCGCAATGGACAGAGAATGGGTTTTTGCACGGCATGCCGGCCGATGGAATACCTTCTCTCCCCATTTGGGAGGACGCGTCCAGTGGCACACTGGACCAGCGAGCGCGCGCGTGGCTGGAGGTGAACTGTGCGCACTGTCATCGCGAGGAAGGACCGGCCAAGAATACTGGGCTTTATCTACTTACTTCCCAGTCCGAAGACTATCGCTTGGGCATTATGAAGCCGCCGGTGGCAGCGGGAAGAGGCTCGGCCAATCTTAAGTTTGGGATCGTCCCCGGGCAGCCCGAATCGTCGATCCTATTGCATCGCATTCAGTCACTGGATCCAGGAGTGATGATGCCTGAACTGGGTCGCCAGCTAGTCCACGAAGAGGGCGTGGTGCTCGTGACGGAATGGATTCGTCAGATGTAGTGTTCCATTGACATGCGACTCTTAGGTAACTTGATTTGGGTCATTTTTGGTGGCTTTTTTGTGGCTTTGGAGTACTTCATTGCCAGTATTGGTCTCTTAATTACGATTGTCG
>JBCCXG010000067.1:0-15219 GCA_039191945.1 Bacteroidota bacterium | reverse complement strand
CGATTGCGAACAGGTTATGACATCTTTGTATCGAATATGACGAGAGGAGGTATTGAAGTCAGTCTGGGTATTCTCCCAGATCCGGTCCTCCTCACACCGGGGGATACGGTCAGGTCCGGTGGAGTCTATTTTCCGTCTTTGGATGGCGATAGTCCGTATTTTGGAAGGTTAATAGTGAACTATTTGGATACGATTGATGGCTTCGCCCGAGAGACAGAGATATTCAGCGATTTTAGCGTACCTTATTCCCGACTGCAGAGAAAGCAGATCTTCATTACCGCTCCAGATGATACGACGAGTACACCTGGTGTCGATCCCGGTACTGGATTTAATATCACCCTGGACGATCAGCCCCTTGTTGTTGGTGACTCGATCTTTATCGGCGGATAACCAGTAAACAAGTATGAAGAAGAGAAAAAGCAGGCAAGAGCCTGCTTTTTTTGTACCCTTTACCGCTGCCTGGCGGACATAAGGCGTGCCATAACACCCCCAAAGCCGATCAGGATGCTCCCGCAGGGAATCCCGATCTATGAATCCTTAGGATCAGAATGCGGCGCATACACCCGACTTCGCGTTGGAAATTGATCGTGATTCCACACCCGACTTCGTTAATGAAGTTGCCGTAATGATCCTTCAGTACTTATCGAAGAATCAGAAACTCCCTTTCTTGCCAGATCCGCAGATCGATCCTCACTTCGTACCATTCTCCGGGTTTTCTTACCAGAATCTGTCATGGTCAGCAACCCAATGCTCAATTAAATCGTGAGTGCAACATAAGCCTTTCTGTCCTTCGATGGTCTGGAGGGGTCGAAAACTCAATTTAGCACCTAACAACACGACCATGAAGAAGGCAGTATTTATGATGGTTGCCCTATGGATGGCGATCGTTACCTATGCCCAAAATCCTACTGATGAAGAACGATGGTACGACGGGTTCTTGGTCACCACATCCCAAGACACCATCAGAGGCGAGTTGTCTTATAACATGGTCACCAATATGGTGAAAGTCCGACAGGAGGACCGGATGCGCGTCTTTACCAGTTTTCAGACTTTCCACTATAAGCTATACGATGAGCCTGCCCGTCGCTGGAGGAAATTCTATAGCGTTGCTTTTCCGCTGAAAACCAACCACGAGACACCTATACTTTTCGAGTTGCTGGCCGAAGGTAAACTCTCACTTATGGCGAGGGAAAGATGGTGCCACAGCAGGAAAAACATCAAACTTGAGGAAAATGGGTACATCCGAAAGGACTATTATTTCATCGATCGAGCGGGTGCTATCGCGCATCCAAGGAGAAGTCGATCAGGACTGCTTGCGCTCATGGAGGACCGAAAGTCTGACTTGACCGTATTCATTCGCGACAACCACCTGGACTTATCCAATGAACGTGATCTACGTATCCTCACCACCCACTACAACAAAATATCTATCGATCCTGGGATCGATCGAGAAAAAGACCCTGGCCTAACTCTCACATCCCCGCCATCTGATCTAATTTTGGGAGCTTTCAACGAGGCTTCTCAAACATGGATCAGAACCGACCTTTGATTTTAGTCACAAATGATGATGGCATTACGGCCCGGGGCATCAAGAAATTAGTAGAGCTGTCCAGCGCGATGGGTGACGTCATCGTCGTGGCTCCGGACAGTCCCCAATCCGGTATGGGACATGCGATCACGGTCGGTGATACGCTCAGACTTCGCAAAAACAGCATCTTTGGCGATATCGAAGCCTATGAATGCAGCGGCACACCCGCCGACTGCGTGAAACTCGCCAAGCATCAAGTCGTCAAAGATCGGAAGTTTGACCTGGTGGTCAGCGGGATCAACCACGGAAGCAATACCTCCATCAGTGTGCTTTACTCGGGTACGATGAGCGCAGCGATCGAAGGAGCCATCGAAGGGACACCCTCCATAGGTTTTTCGTTGTGTGACTATAATCCGCGAGCGGATATGAGTCATGCCGATGAGTACGTATCCAAGGTCATTGCCGAGGCACTCGCTCATGGTATGCCCAAAGGGACTGCCCTCAACGTCAATATTCCTCCCCTACAAAATCAGCGTATCCAGGGGATCAAGATCTGTCGTCAAGCCAATGCGCGTTGGGAAGAGGACTTTGATCAGCGAATCGACCCTCACGGAAGAGAGTATTTTTGGATGGTGGGCAACTTCATCAACCACGACAAAGGTGAGGACAACGATGAATGGGCCATCGCTAACAATTATGTATCGATCGTACCGTGCCAATTCGACTTGACAGCGCATCATGCCATCAGCCTACTCAATGACGAGTGGGACATCTAATGCCATAAATCGTGCACCGGTTCGATCGAAGCGGCCCCCTGAGCCGAGCTCAGCTCGTCAGCATCTTCTCGCAAAAGTCGCGGCAGTTCCTCACTTCCTGGACCGCGTCGGAGCCCTCTGGAATCTTGTACTCTAGCTCCACCGTGGCTGGAAACTTGTATCCCTCCGTGCTCATCAGTTTCAGAATCTCAGTGATCGGCGTATCCCCCTGACCCCAGGGTAGGTTGTCCTGCCCATTTTCCTTATTCTTTCTGTCTTTCAGATGCATGCTACTAATGCGGGCATTTTTCTCTTTGAGCAACGCTAGGACATCTTTGTAGCCCGCCGCGACGTAATGCCCAACGTCAATGTTCATGGCATTGTAGTCTGACTGATCTAGCGCTGTATCCCAGAAAGTAGGGGTCTGCTGAGTATGACCATGATAGGCGACCCTGATGTTATGCTTGGCCGCCATTTGGCCCAACTTGAGGGTCCGATCGTCGTTACTGGGATGTTCCAACGTCACGTGTGAAGCGCCCAACGCCTTCGCCGCCTTCATACCGTAGTTGATTTCAGCATCTGTATTCCGGGTGCCAAATGCGCCTGGCTTGAAGCAATAGATGGATACACCGGCATCAGCATACATTTTCTTTAATACTTCAAATTTCGTCAGGGGGGCCTTCGATCGCCATTCCCTGACGGTCGCGTTGTAGTGATCCATTTGATCACTCATCTCGGTCATCTCCTTCTTCTCGTCATCCGTGATGTCCCCGGCGCGTAACTTCCTTCTCAGACTTCGCATACGGCGACCATCGATGGGGCTTTGGGGCATTCCGGCAAAGGATTCCGCAGGCCCTCCCATTAACTCGATAGCGCTGATCCCACTATCGAGCACATATTGCAGCGTAGCCTCTGCACTCTGATCTGGCATGCTGCGGTAACTGTAAGTGATTACCCCTACCTGAACTCCTTTGAATACCGAGAGTTCTTTGCCGTAGTATTTGAGGATGTTAGGGGAGGAAAACGCTTTCGGTATCCCAACCAATGCTCCGGTGGCTAACGTTGCCGTGGTGGCAATGAATTTTCGACGAGGAAGCGATTGACTTTTCATTTCTGGAGATTTGAGTTTACGAGTTAGAAGATAGTATATCTTTTGGGGGCCAGCAATATCGCACTCAGTGACGTGATTGCAGGCCAAGTGATGTGAAGCGGCTGAATGGCCTTATCCCTGGCTTTTTCGAACGGGTAGCTCATCAAAGGTTTTTTCAATATCGTCCATCAAGTTCATAACTCCCTGAACGGCGTTTTGCAAAAATTGCTCTCCTTTCTCGGCCGTGGCTTTGGTGGCATCTCCCCAAGTGCCTGACTCGGTCATCTCGTAAACGCTACCCGGTGCCGAGAAGAAGTACGCCGTGTGCAAAGCTGGCGACTTCGTTTTCGTTTCCGGGAAGTTGGGATACTCCGTATTGAGGTGGTCCTTGTCCACCAGGTCAGGGTTGATGGCCAGGATCATTGATGTTTCCCCACAACCTGCATGCAGGTCCATGCCATTTTCATTGAAAGCTGCGGACTGCTCGGCAGTGAGCCCATCCCAGTGATTGAAGGGGAAAGCTTTGGCTCCCTTTGGCAAGTGCTCGGCTGCAGTGGCGCAGGCGTAAGCCAATGCATACGTATTGTCATAGTGCCCGTTGAGGAAAATAATACGTTTGAACCCCGCTCGCGCAAATGAAATGGCCAAGTCCTTGACCATGCCCATGAATGTTTCCATAGATAGGCTGAATTCGCAAGCAAATCCTCGGTGAGGATAAGATAGGGTGTAGGGGAGAGCAGGAGCCACCAGTACGTTGCTCAATTGCTCTGCTACTCTTCTAGCCACCTCCTGCGGGATCAGAACGTCCGTGCTGACAGGAGAGTGGGGGCCATGCTGTTCGGTAGCACCGACGGGGATAATGATCGTATGATGCTCCTCAAGGAAAAGCTCTAGCTCTCTGTTGGTGATATCTGCCAGGAATACTGATTTGGGTTTCATTTTCAAGAAGCGTTTTATCTATTGTGCGAACATAAAATCCGAAGACTACAAACGGGTTCGATCGTTGATTCACAAGACTATGGCGGATGTCCAGGGACTACTTTTCTAGTTTGTGAAACTCAAACCGATTGTTCCAAAAAAAGACCGATCGGTTATGCTCCTCAAAAGTCAGCTCATCGCCGTTGTCCGTGTTCATAAAGGCTGTTTCACTTACTGCCCGTAGGACATTTTTCTCGTTGGTGTTGGGATCAAATACCACTAGCGCATCATCTTCTCTGGTGATAGACACCAGGTAGTCCCCAATCTCTGGTACTTCCTCAACGTACTTGTACTCCCCGACATATGACTTAATGACCTTATCGGGTAGGGTGAGTACCTCCACTTCCCGAGGCTGAATGGTCTTCCAGTCGTAGTAGGCGGAAAGACTCCTCGCGATCTCCCTGATCAGTGACATGCCATTGTCGGCATTGGTCATGATGATGTAGGCGTCAGATCGATAGGCAAAGGCGATCATGCTGTTGGTGAAACCCGCGTTTTTGCCGCCGTGCTGAAATCTCAGTGAGTCTCCTGCCCATGCCAACGAGGGCCCTAGTCCCCAATCGTTCATGTGCTTCGTAAGCATGGCGGTGATGGTGGGCCGAAGAAAGACACCATCCTCCTTACCCTGGGCGATTTCTTGCACCTCGATGCAGTACTTGGCCAGGTCGCTCGGCGTCGTCCATAAACCCGCTGCCGCCTGCTCCGGATAGACGTGCCATGTACCTGCTATCAATTGTCCTCCACGATCATAAGCTGCGCTTGCTTCATCGTAGCTATCCTCAGGCAGCGGCTGCTCGTAGGTGCTGTTGACCATGCCCAAAGGCTGAAGGACCTTGGATGATGCATACACTTCCAAGGGCATGCCTGTGATATCCTCGACTACTTTTTCCATGATCGTGTAGCCACCTCCGGAATACTTCCATCGGGAGCCGGGAATCGTGTCTACTTCGACTTTGTCCGTATTTCCTTTTCCATTGAGGACCTCAGTGACAGATGGGATCTGGGCATCGGGTTTGTACCCCGGAAATCCATGAACATTGGTACCCGCGGTGTGTGTCAGCAATCGGCGGACGGTTACTTTTTCTTCTTCGGTAAATCTATTCTCGGCCACTTTCCAGTCCTGCAAGTACTGATTGACATCTTTGTCGATGTCCAGCTTCCCCTCTTCCATCAACTTGAGGGCGGCCAGGGCGGCTACTGGCTTGCTGATGGATCCAGCTTGGAAGCGTGTAGTTGTGGTAACTGGCGTGCCTTTTTCGCTATCGGCGATCCCGTACCCCTTCGCCCAGCGTAAGACGCCGTCCTTGACCACGGCGATGCTCAGCCCCGGCACTTTGTGAAACGCCATGCGCTCCTCCATGCTGTAAGTGCGTGCTGCCTGCCCCTTGACATTGATAGGCCCCAACAAGCCACTTTCAATCGTGGCTATTTCCTGTTGCAGAGCTTGATCCTGTGCATAGCACGAAGCGATGAAGTTCGCCAGAATCAGGATCAGTGAAAAAAAACGTTGCATCAGGTTAGGTTAAGCGACTAATCTAGGATGTTTCTCGTTTCCAGGGCAAGTTCATACCGTTTGAACGGTAGGTTGGAGGGCACAAAATGTCTGAGAACGAAGGTAGACCTAACCCGGGCTACGCTACATCTGACTACCGGCAAGTTAGGCCTAGCGCTGAGCGATAGCCAAGGTGTCCAAGTTATAGGATGGGCGAATCTTGCGCCCTAGCTCACGTCTCTGATGTGCGAGATCTTCCCGTCAATAAATTCGAAAATAGATTGGCCGTCCATTTCCAGTGTGTCTCCCACCTTCATACCATTGGGCAAGTCGATAGCTAGTACTGCTTTGTACTTAATGTGAACGGTCACATGACCCTCCTCCTCGACCACCGAGTCAATGATTTGTTGGCGCTCAGTGAAGTACCCTTTAGCCGCTTCGGCCTGCTCGCGAAAAGCAGCTAAGCCTTGAAGGGAAAGACTAACCTCGCCGTTGCTGACATTTTCAAAATGGATATCTTGATGTAGGTCTCGACACATGCCATCTACATCGAAGGCATTGTAGGCTTGGACGTAGTTCATAATAAGGGCCTGATGAGGGTTGGGCATGATCGCAGTTTACCATAGGTACGATCTATCGGTGGAAACGTTGGGCCAGAATATCTCTCTTAGTTGCAAAAATTCCTCTGTGGGAGTATGCCTCACTTCATTCACTGACCTTTTCTTTATGGGCAAAGGGTTCTTGACTGGCTATTTGCACAAGTCAACGTTCACTCTTGTCCTCTGCACCTTTCTCTCCTTTGTGACCAAAATGATGCAACCTCGTCCGTGAAAAGTGGTCTGTAGTTTGTAATCTAACCAAGATGGTAGCTAATCAACTCAAAATGGTCTTGCGCTCGCTGGTACGCAATAAGACTTATACCCTTCTTAATCTCATAGGCATCTCCACGGGCTTAGTGGTCTTTCTCCTAATTACCCTTTACGTCCAATTCGAATTCAGTTTTGATGACTATCATGAAAAAAAGGAGCAGATCTTCAGGGTATACAAGGAGGATGTGGGCAATGTCTACCAGGGTACAAACCAATACGCTGTGATTCCTGGACCTTTGGCAGCAGCGATGGTTGCAGACTTTCCCGAGGTCCTGGCCGCTACGACCGTGGATCGACAGCCCAATGTGCTGATGCGGGCAGGAGATCAGATTTTCATGGAGGAAAACATACACGCTGCCGATCCCTCGATTTTTGCAATCTTCACTTTTGAGGTGCTAGCGGGAAATCAAGAGGAGCTTCTGCTAGACGAGAGATCAGCTGTCGTATCGGAATCGATGGCCAGAAAGTACTTCAATCGGGTCGACGTGGTCGGCGAATCGATCCGGTTCCGGGATGAGACGGACTTCACGATCTCAGGGGTCATCGCCGACATGCCAGCCAATTCTCATTTCGCGATGGATATCATTCTAAACTTCAAAGGCATGATGAAGTCGTTGGATCGGCGAATAGATCGATGGAGCAACAGTAGCTTTTACTGCTTCGCCCTCCTCAGCGAAGCTGCGGATCCGAAGGTATTGCAAGCTCAGTTGCCGCAGCTGCGGGCGAAGTACGCGGACGATCCCATTGACGAAGATGGGCAAGAGTCGTACTTCTACCTTCAGGCACTAGAGGATGTGCACTTCACTCAAAATGTAAACTTTGATATAGCCCCCAGTACCTCGGCCGATGACCTCTATCTTTATCTGTTTGTGGCCTTCATGATACTCTTTATTGCCAGTATTAACTATGTCAACCTAGCCACTGCACGGGCCATCAATAGGACCAGAGAAATCGGGATCAGGAAGGTGATTGGTGCACGGAGCTTTGCGCTGATTCGGTCCTTTCTATTGGAATCTGGTGTATTGGTGACGATGGCCTTGGTGATGGCTTTGATGCTAACCTGGATCATACTTCCTTTCTTCTCCGACTTCGTAGGTAAGGAATTGCCCAATCTGGGTAGTTCGTACCTGTTTTGGTGGGGTATCCCTTTGCTTGGGTTGCTAGTCACTCTTATTTCTGGGCTTTATCCGGCTTGGGTCATGAGCCAGCTCCAGGTCGTGGCGTCCTTGAAGGGGAAGAAAGCTTCTGCGGGTAGCCAAGGCTTTCGCAATGCTTTGGTGGTGTTTCAGTTTGCCGTATCATGTGTCTTGATCCTGGGAGCGCTTGTCCTCAATGATCAGCTGAGCTACATTCGGACCATGGATCGGGGATATGTCAAGGACCAAGTCGTGATCACTTATTTGCGAGACAGCAGGATCCAGCAACAATTCGGTGCATTTAGAAGCGAACTCCTCAAGCTGCCCGGTGTGGCGCGGGTAGCGTCGTCCAATTCCCTTCCCAACAACATCTCTTCCAATAGCGGCGTCCAGTGGCCTGGTATGCCACAGGATGTGGACATCCCACTCTACACCAACGTCATTGACTATGACTACGTCGACCTCTACGAGTTAGCTATTGCGGCAGGTCGCAATTTTGATCGAAAGCTGGACGGGCAGGGTGCAGCCTTGCTCAATGAGGCTGCAGTGAAGGCCCTCGGTTGGGAAGATCCGCTCAATCGGTCCCTGATTACCTGGTTTGGGGATACAGTGCGTGTCGTTGGTATACTGAAGGATTTTCATCAGCATTCCTTGCACTTGGCGATCGAACCTGCACAGTTTTTTCTCAGTGAGGAAGCTGCCAGAACGCTTTCCATTCGTTTGGAAACTGATCATATGGAGGCTACGCTGGCCTCGATTGAGGAAGTCTACCACGGTTTCGACCCCGCTTTCCCTTTTGACTATAACTATTTCGATGACATCTTCGATAGCGCCTACCAAAGTGAAATCCATACTGCGATCCTGGCTGAATGGTTTACCGGTGTGGCCATTTTGATTGCCTGCTTGGGCCTCTACGGTTTGGCGGCTCATCAGGTACGACGGCGTTTGAAGGAAGTCGGTATACGTAAAGTCCTTGGCGCTTCCGTTGGGCGGATTTTGATTTTGCTCACCCAGGATTTTGGACTGCTGGTGGCGATAGCTTTTCTGGTGGCCGCGCCGATTGCCTGGTATCTCATGAGGGATTGGCTCAATGGTTTTGCTTATCACATCGACTTGACTGCGAGCTCGTTTCTTATGGCACTGGGATTAATGATACTTATCGCCGGCTTGACGGTGGGCTACCGAACGTATTCGGCTGCCATTCGCAATCCGGTGGAGGCTTTGAGGGAAGAGTAGTTGAAGGTGTGGAGAGTATGAGTGTGAGTGTGGAGAGTTGAGAGGTTGACAATGAGTTGAAGAGTTGAGAAGTTTTGGGGCTATTTGACTTCGTCGAGTTGATGAGCCTCGCTGAAGCTCGGCTGTTGATAAGTCTGATTGGTTTTTAGGTTTTGAGATGGTCGACTTATTAAGCCTAGGTCCTGAAAAGTCATAAGGCCGTCAGTACGCCACGAGCAGAGTAGTTGCTAAGACCGGTCAACGTTTTTTAGGCATCGTCACTAATCAACTCATCAACCTATCAACTTATCAACTAAAGAAGGGCCGTAAGCTGAGGTCGGAGACCCGGTGGGACAGTGCGTAGGGTCGCGGGTCCGAGGTCTCCGACCAGCACGAGGGGGGTTAGTGCGTCGGCACTGAGCGATGGCCTGTGGGCACCAAAGAAGTCCGCAATACTACAATCCCGAAATTCTTCGGAACTGATTCTGCTTTCTACGGTTAATTTCACGACATGTCTGAAAGAAGGAAATTTGGCTTTGAGACGAGGATGCTCCACGCAGGACATATCCCCGACCCTCATACCGGTGCCCGTGCGGTGCCGATCTACCCATCGGCGGGCTTTGTCTTTGACAGTCCGGAGCAGGCGGCACAGCTATTTGAACTGAAACAATACGGCAACATCTACTCACGGCTGATGAACCCAACCGTGGCGGTGTTTGAGGAGCGCATGGCGAGTCTTGAGGGGGGAACCGGTGCGATCGGAACGTCGAGTGGGATGGCGGCACAGTTCATTACGCTCATGACGCTGCTGCAACCGGGAGACGAGATCGTAGCTTCATCACATCTGTACGGAGGCACCTATACGCAGTTTGAGCATACGTTGAAAAAGCTCTCGATCAAGGTGCACTTTGTGGACCCCAGCGATATCTCGCTGTGGGAGGAGAAGATGAGCAGCAAGACGAAGGCCCTCTATGGTGAGACGATCGGCAACCCACAGGGGAGTGTCTTCCCTTTTGAGGAGGTGAGCCAACTGGCGAAGTCATACAATATCCCTTTGATCATCGACAATACACTGGCCTCGCCCTATCTGTGCCAGCCCTTGGAACTGGGCGCGGACATTGTGATTCATAGTGCGACCAAGTTCATCAACGGACACGGGACCAGCGTCGCTGGCGTGATCGTGGAGTCAGGACAGTTTGATTACAGCCACTATCCCACGATCGCGGATCCCTCGGCACCTTACCATGGATTGAAGTTTTATGAGACATTTGGTCACTACGGCTTTTTGATGAAGGCGCGGGTGGAAACCTTGAGAGATGTTGGGAGCTCGATGTCAGCGCACGATGCCTTTCAACTGGTACAGGGACTGGAGACACTGTCGGTGCGCATGGATCGTCATGTCAGCAATGCGGTGGCGATAGCTTCTTTCCTGAAAGAGCACCCGTCGGTGGAGTGGGTGAACTACTCCGGTTTGCCGGACCATCCCCATCACGAGCGGGCCAAGAAGTACTTGCCTCGGGGTTCAGGTTCCGTCTTTGCGTTTGGTGTCAAACCCACCAATGGGTCGGATGCGCGCGAGACAGGTAAGCGATTCCTTGAGGAGCTACAACTCTTTAGTCACGTGGCCAATTTAGGGGATGCGAAGAGTCTGGTGTTGCATCCTGGCTCGACCACACACCAGCAGTTGTCACCCGCGGAGCTGGAGGCGGCGGGAATTTCTCCGGGTCTGATCCGGTTATCAGTAGGTTTAGAAACGACAGAAGATTTAATATGGGACTTGGAACAAGCCTTTCGTGCGATATCTCGATGAACACAAACCTCTCTGCCGAAGAGAGGGATCTGTACCAAAATCCGGAAGTGATCCGGCACCTGCTGCATCATTCACGGAATATCGCGATCGTGGGACTTTCTGACAAGCCACAGCGTGCCAGCAACTTTGTCGGCTCTTATTTGAAGTCCGAGGGTTTCCGAATCATCCCAATCAACCCGATGAAGGAAGAGATCCTGGGAGAAAAGAGCTACCCAGACCTTCAAAGTGCTCCGGGCCCGATTGATATCGTGGATATCTTCCGAAAGCCGCAGGACTGCTATGATATCGTGAAGGATGCAATTGAAGTCGGAGCCAAGGCGGTATGGATGCAGTTGACAATTGCCAACCGGGATGCGGCGGAGCTGGCCAGGGAAAATGGACTCGACGTGATCATGGATCGATGCATCAAAATGGAACATGGTCGCTACAATGGCAACCTCCATTGGGTGGGCATGAATACGGAGATCATCACGGCTAAGAAAGCGGCGAGGTTTTTCTGACCCATTCCATAGGGAGGGTCTAAATGTGCCCAGCCAAAGGTGGCTACCTATTGCTTTGTTATCCTGAGAGGTAACAGTTGGGACGTCAATGCAAAAAAAGAAATAACCGCTGGTGTTGCGTCAATCCTGACCACTGCCCTCAGAAGACTTCCGAAGTTTCTTTCAAGACGGGCAAAGAAGCGTCGCAATTCTAGTCACTTGTTGTCGCCCTCGGTGGCTGTACATGCTAGTGCTAATTGGGATTTTGGGGCTATTGCTACCATTGAATTTTGTCCCGTCAGTGAGGCAACGGGGATCAGGGACACCATTGAGTTCTTTATCAAAAATGATTAGATGGGCCCCATTATTATTTTATGGGCGATTTTTGCCGGGGTGATAAATCGGCCTTGACACTACGAGTCCCAAAATGAAACACTACAAAAGCTACTTTTCTATTCCTGCGGCGCCTGAAGAGGTGTACCTGGGCCTGACCCATCCTCTGACCGTACAGCTCTGGACCGGGGAGCCTGCAGAGATGTCTGATGAGCCGGGTACTGAGTTTTCACTTTTTGACGGTGCCATCGTTGGCCAAAATTTGGAATTTGAAAAGGGCAAGAAGATCGTACAGCGCTGGTACTTCGACGGAGTTACTGATGACAGCATCGTGACCATAAAGCTGCATCCGGACAAAGGGCGAACCTCACTGGAACTGCGCCACGAGAACATACCAGAGGAGGACTACGAGGATATCGTAGATGGCTGGGACAATGTGTACATGGCGGCTTTGCGAGAGTTTTACGAGGAGTAGGGGAGCGGTTGCCCCAGATACTTCAAAAGCGGAAGGTGTCCTACTCTTTTGGGAAAGTCTTTAGTTAGGGCGGAGTTAGAGTCAAGAGCTACTTCCGTGCATGCAAGTAGCTGATTAGGTGGATGCTAGTAGCTAAGGAATATATGACCTATAGGGCCCATATCGGTTGCTCCGGTGCTTGGCTTCGAGAAATTCCTGTAAGGGCTGCAGCTCATCTATCGGACGAGTATCATTTCTACTTGGTGGTATTTTGGATTTGTATGAGGAGAGAGCACATTCTCATTTTACAGAAAGCGCCCTTCAATTGGGAGGTTGATTCCCCCTTTCTTAAGAGGTAGTAATGCCATTGTCTAGAAGGCAGCGTTTGTGGTTTTCTCTTCTGAGTTCTACTAACCCCCTCAAAATGGGTAAACAAGTAGTTACTTGTTGAGTGAGAAGTAGCTATTTTTTTCAGGAGTAGTAAGACTGCCAGTTCGGAAGCCCACTTTTCTTCTCCTACTTTCGATGGATTTTGACGTAATGATCCTATGGAAGGGTTGTAGAGCGTATTGTGTTCTGGAAGGAAACCATAAATTCCAGGCATGAAAAAAGTAACAGGCATCGGCGGCGTATTCTTCAAAGTGAAGGACCCTGCTGCACTCAAGACGTGGTATGACCAGCATCTGGGATTCAACACGGACCAATGGGGGCAAATGTTCAAGTTTCGAACGGTGGAAGACCCTTCCAAGGTGGGGAACTTACAATGGAGCCCTTTCAAAGAAGATACCGACTACTTCAACCCATCTGAGAAGCAATGGATGATCAACTATCGGGTGGATGACCTGGAGGGACTAGTCAAGGAGCTCAAGTCCTCCGGTGTGACCGTGGTAGATGAGATTGAAACCTACGACTATGGAAAATTCGTCCATATCATGGATCTCGAGGGCAATAAGATCGAGTTGTGGGAACCTGTAGACGAGGGGTTTGGTGACACGGTGGAGTAGTGGAGGTTAAGGGGTGCCCAAAGGATTTTTTGGGGTTGAACGGGAAAAAAGTCGGATGAATGAGCAATTTTATGACATAAAACGGTTATACTTGCATTACAAAACGGCTGTAAACTCAGGGCTCATTCGCCCATAAGCAACCTGAAACCCAACCAATGCTCATCTCGGAGGTATGTAAAAGGCAAGCGGTTCTGCATGCCAGGTACTTAGAAACTGCGAAAAGACTAGCATTTCTGTTACTCATTGTTAATGATTTGTCTGGGAAGAAAAGCGGACCAATCACACGCTTAGAATACACGCTGATACCCTCTGGGAGTTGGACTCTTGGAGGGTTTTTTTATTTTAATGACTGTATATGTAAAGCATATGTTTCAGCTTCTATTTCCTGTGCGCCATGGGATCCACAGGGTGAGTTACCAGTGGCTGCTGTTTGGGGTGCTTTCGCTTGGTCAGGTGGTCCAGCTGAGTGCTCAGGATGCGGAGCAACTGCTATCGGGCGCCATTGATGTGACCATCGAACAGTACCAACCTGATCAACGCTACGACAATATCGTTCTGGGCTCCTCCTACGGTAGCGATTCCATCCGCAGACTCCCGGTTACTTCTCAGCGAATCGTGAAGATCGACCTTGTCTATACCGCCTTCAGCGAGGATCCGCTCTTCGATCAGCGGCAGTTAGATCTGAGAAGGATAGAAAGGCTCTTGGCCAGTAATCCACAACTGGAGGCCAATCCTCTGTATGATTTTCGCTACATCCAACAAACAGGCTGCCGCAATGCCCAGGATTGCCTGGAGTTCTTTCACGGCTTCGTGGTCTATTATGACCGTTTCTACACGAAGGAGGATACCAGGGCAGAAATTGATAGCATTCAACAAGAGCTCTCAGAATTGGAGCTCCGCATTTTCGAGCTTGATTCGCTCGTGAAAGTGGAAGAAAGGAAAGTGTCCTGCGAATACCCTCAGTTGTTGGCCTCCATGGAGCATATCGCGGGTAAGCTCAAGGAGTTTTATAGCTGCACGGAGAAGTTTACGGGTGAGGTGTTCTTTAACGCCTTATTGGACGAAAAGGGTCGACCACAGAAGATTGATATCCGGGGGCGCCGCTTCCCTTGTCAAAAGGAGCTCACGGCTATCCTCCGTCATATTCTGAGATGGCGAACGGGCATCGAGCTTGGGAGCGATGCGTTTCCAGTTACGGTCCATGGTTCAATCAAGTTTCCGATCCGAGATGATAGTTTCTCCTTTTATCGGTACGATCCTTCCGCGGAGCTCGTCGAGCAATTTCAGATACAACAGACCAAGGACGGATGCCTGGGTGTGAACATGGATACAAGTTATGTGGAGATCTTCCCCTACATCAAAAAGACGGAGGTATCGACGGTGCTTGAGCGCAATGAGTGGGACGATCGGCTATTCATCGTGGATGTGACGGCAAGTATGTTTCCCTACACCGCGGATCTTTTGAAATGGATGAAGGTGTTGGGTTCAAACGTGCCTAAGCATTTCGTATTCTTCAACGATGGGGATGACAAACCCAACAAAGCCAAGCGCCTGGGTAATGTGGGTGGGATCGACTGGGTGCAAACGATGGATTATAAGGTGGCCCGGCAAAAGATGTTTGAAGTCATGCGAAGAGGCGGGGGAGGGGATACCCCCGAGAATAACATCGAGGCGCTCTTGTATGGGGCTGATAAGGCCCCAGAGGCCGCAAGTGCCGTCATGATTGCGGACAACCAGGCTTTTCCCAGGGACGCCCGACTCGCAGAGCGATATGAGGGTGAGCTGAAGATCATTTTGTGCGGGACGCCTCATGGGATCAATACCGACTATCTGAATTTTGCTTATCTCCGTGGCTATTCACTGCACACGGGAGAGACTGACCTGACAGACCTGAAATCGGTTCGACAGGGTCAGGTCCTCACCATCGAAGGCTACAATTATAGATTGACAGCGCAAGGCTTTAAGAAGGAGTTTATTCAGTAGATAGAAGACAAAAATGAATGAGTACTTTACAGCTCCCTTTTCTCGCGCACAATTAGAGGATTCTCCCTGCGATTTCACCAGCATGCCCTGAGG
>JBCCXG010000066.1:0-15225 GCA_039191945.1 Bacteroidota bacterium | reverse complement strand
GGAGTTACGATCGACTTGGATCTCAACGTCACCCCCGATGCCTATGCCGAGTTGATCTTTGATGCACAAAAAGGCGATATCATTAGGGGCAGAACCCAAGGTGCGCTTCAGGTACAACTCAATAAAAGTGGAGAGCTTTCCGTCAATGGGGGACTTGAAATCATCAGTGGGGCCTATAACTTCACAGTTCCAGGGATCAACAAGGAGTTTCAGCTTCGAAGAGGAGGGACCATTAGCTGGACCGGAGATCCCTATGACGGTCAGATCGACTTGGAAGCAACTTACCGGCAGATAGCCTCGCTCCAAGATTGGGATCCCAGTATTGAAAATACCTCCAAGATCCCTTTTCTAGTGGTCCTCGATCTGCAAGGGGCGATGATGAAGCCGCAAATTGTCTTCAGTATTGAAACCGATGAGGTGACCGTGATTCCAGGTACTCAGGCAGATCTGAGGCGATTTCTGCTGACCGTAAACGATCGCGAAGATGAGCTCAATCGACAGGTTTTTAGCTTGCTAATGCTTAGGCGCCTCTCTCCCCAGAATAGCTTCCAGCTGGCGGAGGTCGGTCGGGGCATCTCGAGTAGCGTGAGCGAGATCCTTTCTAATCAATTGAGCTACTGGCTAAGCCAATCAGATGAAAATCTTGAGGTGGATATTGACCTGGCTGGACTGGATCAGGACGCCTTCAATACTTTTCAGTACCGCCTCGCCTATTCATTCTTCGATGGAAGGCTAAAAGTAAGTGGCGGTAATAGTTTTGATGGCCCCGCGTCTCAGGAGTCGGAGATACCGCAGGCCAACAATAATCTGTTTGACAACTGGTCAGTGGAGTACCTGATTTCGCCCGATGGCAGGTTACGGGTCAAGGTTTTCAGTAGAGTCAATCCTGCTTTTACCAATACCGCAGACAACTTTCAAGAGACGGGTGCTAGTGTGCAGTATGTGCAGTCGTTCAACCAGTTCAGAGAGTTGATCTCACGTCCCAATTCCAAACTCAAGGACAAGAGCGAGGTACCCATCCCTCAAGGAGCGCCCACTGAGGACAAAGTCACCTCGGACTTCTGATAGGCTCGATTCTCACTAAGGGTCTTTCATATTCTTCGTATATTCCGTCCCAACATCAACCCCTTATTTTTTAAATAATGGATTTTAAGAAATTCAGTGAGCAGTTTGCGGAAGATATCAACGGGTCCTACACCGAGTATGATGAGCGTAAATCTGTATTTGTGATTCCATTGAAGGATGGGAGGAATCAGACCGTTATTGCTTGTATTGAGCACTTTGATGAGTACGACAGAGACGTTGTTCGCGTGGATTCCAAGATATGCCCCCTATTTTCTCCGATCAAGTATTCAAAGATTTTGGCTGCGAGTACACGATTCATTCACACCCGCTTCATTGCCGAAGATGATTTTTTGAAGGCAGAGGCCTCTTTCTTCCTAGACCACTTGGATGAAGAGACCATCAAGGAGATGATTTTAGAGGTGGCTAACATAGCCGATGACTGGGAAGAGAAGATCACGGGTAAAGACGTTCACTAAAACCGCATTACTTTTGTTATAAGCAAGCCAGCTCATCGCCGTGACGCTAGTCGTCAAGGAGGAAAGTCCGGGCAACATAGAGCATCGCACTTCTTAATGGGAAGTCCTCTCCAATGGGGAGGGAGAAAGTGCCACAGAAAAGATACCGCCTCGACGGTTACCGTCAAGGTAAGGGTGAAATGGTGGGGTAAGGGCCCACCGGGACTTGTGTGAGCAAGTCTGCAGGGTAAACCTTGCGAGTTGAAAGACCAAATAGGTCCTGCAATTCTGACTTCGGTTAGAAGTAGAGTGGCTCGCTTTAGCAGGATGGGTAGGTCGATGGATCCCCACGGTGACGTAGGGACTAGATAAATGATGGGCCTCGACAGAACCCGGCTTACCGGCTTGCTTTTTTTGATTTCTAAGTGACTCAGCTATCGTCCGAGGCGTATCGGGAATATGATTCCCCAAGAAGAGTTCTTGACAGATAGGCAGCCACGTCCTCATCCCCCGTCTCTGAATGCTCCGAGAATAGTTTTTGATTCTACCCCGATTAGCGGACCTGTTGGCGAGCTGATAAACGAGATTTTTCGAAGAAACTCAACATTTTTTGGGAGATATTTGATGAAAGTAAGCACCACGCTGGGCACGACAATTGATTAAGACGGAATAAAAACCCAAATGGCGAAAATCTTAATTGTGGATGACGAGAAGAGCATCCGAGAGACCCTGAAAGAAATACTGGAGTACGAAAAATACGACGTGGACGAAGCAGAAGACGGCGAAGTCGCGCTGGCTAAGCTCAAAAAAGGCTCGTATGATGTAGTACTCTGTGATATCAAGATGCCCAAGAAAGAGGGGACCGAGGTGCTGGAGCAGGCCATGACCGATGGGGTGACTTCCCAATTCATCATGATCTCAGCGCACGGTACGATAGAGACCGCGGTAGAGTGCACGAAGATGGGGGCGTATGACTTCATTCAAAAGCCACCGGACCTGAATAGGCTTTTGCTTTCCATACGCAATGCGATGGATAAGTCGGATCTTGTACAGGAGACCAAGAAGCTCAAGCGGAAGGTAAGTAAGACTTTCGATATCGTCGGAGAGTCGACGCCGATCCAGGAGATCAAGGAAACGATAGAAAAAGTGGCCCCTACGGAAGCCCGTGTTTTAGTGACCGGGGCTAATGGGACCGGAAAGGAGCTCGTCGCTCGGTGGATTCATGAAAAAAGTGAACGGGCCAAAGGTCCGATGGTGGAGGTCAACTGTGCGGCAATACCTGCCGAGTTGATCGAAAGTGAACTGTTTGGCCATGAGAAAGGCTCGTTCACCTCTGCCCACAAGCAGCGCATTGGTAAATTCGAGCAGGCCAACGGAGGCACGCTGTTTCTCGATGAGATCGGAGATATGAGCCAGTCTGCACAAGCCAAAGTACTGCGTGCCTTGCAGGAAAACAAGATCACGCGAGTTGGAGGAGATAAATCCATATCCGTGAATGTACGCGTTGTATCTGCGACCAATAAAGACCTCAAAAAGGAAATCGCAGAAGGGCGCTTCAGGGAAGACCTCTTCCATAGGCTCAGTGTGATACCGATCAAGGTACCGGCCCTAAAAGATCGTAAAGATGATATACCACTGCTTACCAGCTATTTCTTACAGCAGATCGCTGAGGAGTATGGCATGGCGATAAAAACCATTGACTCAGCTGCTTTGGAAAAGCTGAAGGACTATGAGTGGTCTGGAAATATTCGTGAGTTGCGAAATGTGGTCGAGCGGCTCGTCATCATGACGAGTGATCAAATTACAGAGGCGGATGTTGTAAAGTTTGCCTAAGCGGGGAGGCAGATTAAACCTTGGCAGGAGCTTCTTGCTCTACTGCGGGAGCGTCATTCTTCGCGTAAGTCGGACAAGTGCGCTGAGTGCACGCAGACATTCCAACGATAACAAGTGCGATTAGTAAAGTTTTGAACTTCATGTTTAAACCTGTTTGTATTGATAGAATTTTTATTTGTCTAGCTCCTTCAAAAGTAGAACTAAGTTTCTTCCCAAGCAATTTATAATGGCCAAAAACCCCATATTCATCGACGAAAGTTGCGGATATAACGATCAATGAAAAAAATATTGCCTTAAACCGTTTTCGCCGACACCTGTATATCAGACCAAAAGATTGCACCCCCGGATGTCTGAGTTGTCAAAACGTCCCAAAATTTCAAACCGATTTTCGTCATTTTTTCGGCCCAAATCCATGGTTTCGATGAACCCACAGGTATCGACGTTGGCCAGGTCGATGACATTCACTCCTCCCGTCCGCGGCGCTTCTACGTAGGAGAAGGGATCATTGACATCCCTGATCAATACGCCAGCCCATGGAGGGAACTGCAAGATTCCCTGAGACTTAGCATAAGCCTGCGACATCAACTCTGACATACCGTACTCAGAATGGATGCTAGCAACTCCAAAGCCCGACTGCAGTTGCTCGTGCAGTTCCTTACGGGTAATTTCCTTTCGACGACCTTTCATACCACCAGTTTCCATAACTATACTACCGCCAATGGAAATATTTCCCCCCTCCACCATGTCAAGTAATGCAAATGATACGCCCAGCAGCAGGGGCTGCGTTTCGGAAGGAGCTAAGAGTTCATCTTTTAGCGCCTCATGATTTCTGAGAAAGTAGCCGGATCCCTGAGGCGCTTTTTGCATAAAATAGTCGACCATCGCGATGAGTGAGCTCTCGCCCTGCTCTTGGTAAGAAGGCAGGAGTGCTTTGATAGAAAACCTCGATAACGTCCCGTAAAAGTATTCAAAGCATCGCCTGGTGTTTTTCAAATAAAAATCCAAATCCTTCACGTAGTGTATGCTCCGGCGGGTACTGGCCGTACCACTGCTTTTGAATAGGAGCTGTGGTGACCAACTTCCTGAAGTAACCCTTTGGTTTTTGAAGAAACTGATCGGTAAGAAGGGGATTTCGTGCAACTTTCGGGTGTTGGCGGGGTTTTTGTATAAGGAGTTACAAAACTCCCGGTAGATGGTATTCTCTGCCCACTGATAATGGAAGAGCTCGAGGGCCGCAGATTCGAACGTGGAAGGGGTGATGGAGTGGATTTGAGTTTTGAAACTATCCGAAAATGCCATCAGTTTAACTTCATGTAAGAGGAAGACAATTTAACTTTACAAACATATATGAATAAGCATAAGACCTACCGTCCGTTTATGATATGGGTAATCGCCCTGGGGCTGGTAGGCTGTTTTGATCCGCCGGAGTTTGCAGAGGTACCCTCTATCCAGTATGAAAACATTGTTTTTGCTCTTGGCCCTATTCGCAATCCCGATCGACCCGAACTGGGCCGAGAGACAGATACCTTGAACCTTACTTTCGAGTTTGAAGACGGTGACGGAGACATTGGGCTTAACTCTAACGAAGACGGACCGCCCTATCACTCCTTCAATATCGTCATTGACAATAGGGACAGTGTGGTGACGATCTCGGATGATGCGGTTGAGCCTCCATTCTTTGCCGTGGATCCCTTTGGAAACCGAACGCTGATCAGTGACACGGATATCCGCCCTGATTTCGTCTGTGAAGGATTGGATTGGTTGGTCGTGGGTTTGGACACCATTTTCATACAGGCCAATGAGTTCAACAAGAACATTTTTGTCAGTTTCTTCAGAAAAATTGGCGGTGAGTACATAAATATCAATGCTCAGTTAAGTCCAGACCCCTGTCAGCAGTCATTTGACGCTCGGATTCCTATATTTGATGAAGCCAACATCGGGCGTTCGTTGTCAGGGAGCATTACTTACTCAATGATTTCCACTGGTTTTGAGCCGCTTTTCCGATTGGACACGATGCGTTTGGAGTTTTTCATCTACGATCGCCAATTGAATAAGAGCAACACGGTATCGACGCCCGACTTTGTTTTGCCAGATATCACAAGGTAGCATTTGAGTAAACATCTAACATACAAAACCCTTTCGATGCTTCTGATCATCGTCGCTCTTTGGGGGTGCGATGAAAATATGGAGTTTCCTCCGGAGCCGGCCATCTCTTTTGAGAGTATACTTTGGCAGCCAGGGACGAATGGATCTGATTCATTGGTGTTGACCTTCTATTTTGAGGATGGGGATGCGGATTTAGGACTTTACCAGGATGAGGTAGATGCACCGTACCATCCGTTTGATTTGGTCGTGGATGCTAATAATGAACTCGTCACCATTAGTAGCGAGGTGGACCCTCCTTTTTATTCACTCACCCCTGAAGGAACTCGGGTACCGTTTTCGATTCGCGACGTACGAATGAAATATGATGAGCGCAATTACCTGCTCGTGGACAGTGCGAATGCCGCAAATACCAATGCCTTTGATACGCTTCTGATTCGGCGAAATGTCTTTCACAACAACATCTACCTGAAGTGTTTCAAAAAAGAGGATGGCGCCTATCAGGTATGCGATGATTTTTATCCGGAAGGAGAGCGACAGATCGTTGGTCGGTTTCCACGAGTCGATCCTATTTTTAATCAGCAACCCCCATTAGGAAAAGTGAGCTTTCAGTTTGCAGCCAGGGACTTCCTGAGGGTGGTGCGGGCAGATACTTTCCGCTTTCAGTTCCATATTTTCGATAGGGAGCTCAACCAAAGCAACCTTGCCACTAGCCCCGACCTTACCATTGTGGACATGATCAGGACGAGCAATTGAGTGCTCGCCCTTGCTAAGATCCTACTACCCTATGGCTTGATCCAAGTCCGCAACCAGGTCATCCACATCTTCGATACCTACACTGAGGCGAATCAATGAATCGGTGAGTCCGGACTTCAGACGCTCCTCTTTTGGGATACTGGCGTGTGTCATAGAAGCAGGATGGCCCGCAAGTGACTCCACACCACCAAGCGACTCCGCCAGGCTGAACACCTTGAAGCGTTTCAGTACCTCAAACGCAGTCTCTTGTTTGTCGTCTTTCAGTACGAACGAGATCATGCCACCGTACGCCTTCATTTGCTTTTTAGCGATGTCGTGGTTTGGATGGTCTTCAAATCCTGGCCAGTATACTTTTTCCACTTTAGGATGGGCCCTGAGGTAGTGGGCGATATGCTGTCCATTGTGACAGTGCCGATCCATACGCACATGCAAGGTTTTGATGCCCCGTAGCACAAGAAAGCAATCATTGGGGCCAGGAATGGCGCCAGCAGCGTTCTGAATATAGCCCAGTTGCTCATCGATAACTGGTGAGTTGGTGACGGTAGCACCCATGACCACATCAGAGTGTCCGGCGATGTACTTGGTTACCGAATGCATCACTACGTCCGCGCCAAGGTCCAGTGGATTTTGCAGATAGGGCGAGGCAAAAGTATTGTCTACAACAACCGAAGCCTTGTGGCTCTTGGCGATATTGACGATTCCCTCGATGTCTACTACGCTCATCATTGGATTGGTCGGCGTCTCGATCCACACCGTGCGAGTTTTGTCCGTGATGTGGCGCTCTACATTCGATAGGTCCCGCATGTCAACGAAGTGAAACTTCAGTCCGTAGCGATCATAAAGCGCCGTGAACAGGCGATAGGTACCTCCATAGAGGTCATTGGTCACCACTATTTCGTCGCCCGGATAGAGCAGTTTGATGATACTGTCTGTCGCTGACATGCCCGATGCCCAACACCTGCCAAATTTCCCATTCTCGAGTGCCGCGAGGTTGGCTTCTAGTTGCGTTCTTGTGGGATTTTGCGTTCGAGCATACTCGTAACCCTGATGTTCCCCAGGAGCGGCCTGTACATAAGTGGAAGTCTGGAAAATAGGGGTCATGATCGCACCTGTAGACGGATCGGGGTGGACCCCAGCATGTATAGCCTTAGTACCGAATTTCATTTCTTTGTAGATCGTTTCGTTTTAGCCTGTTGGCAAATTCGCGTCGGCAAACTTATCAATAACTAAAGTTTGCAAACTATTTTTATCCGCTTATTCAGCGACGAATGAGTGCATTTACGGCTAGACGCCTGGAGAGATTGGAAGAGTATTACTTTTCCAGAAAACTGGAAGAGATACGACACCTTCGCTCAAAAGGGCACGATGTCATCAATTTAGGTATCGGCAGCCCCGACCTTCCCCCGTCGCCTGCAGTGACTGCGGCACTCTCTGCGGCAGCTCAGGATCCCACCGCTCATGCCTACCAGTCCTATCGTGGTCTGCCGGAGTTCCGGTCTGCCATTTCATCCTTCTATCAAGACCGATATGATGTGAGGCTCGATTCGGAAACGGAGATCCTACCCCTGATGGGTTCAAAAGAGGGGATCACACACATCTCACTGGCTTATCTCAATGCTGGAGATCAGGTCCTTATCCCGGAGCTGGGCTATCCAACCTATACGTCCGTGACGCGAATGGCAGAGGCGGAGCCCGTCTACTTTCCACTGGACCCCACCAATCATTGGGCGCCTGATTGGGAGTTCTTGGAGGGGCTCGATACCCAAAGGATCAAGCTTATGTGGATCAACTATCCCCACATGCCAACAGGTCAGCGGGGAAATCTCGACTTGCTTTCAAGATATGTGCGATATGCCGCCGATCGGGATATTCTCCTATGTCACGACAATCCCTACAGCTTCATACTCAACCCATCGCCCCTAAGCATCTTTCAGGTCTCGGGCGCCAGTGATGTGGCGATGGAATTGAACTCGCTGTCGAAGACATTCAACATGGCAGGCTGGCGCGTAGGATGGTTGTGCGGTAGCGCCGATAAGGTGGATGCCGTGCTCAAAGTAAAAAGCAACATGGATAGCGGTATGTTCAAACCGATACAAGTAGCTGCGATCAAGGCGCTGTCCTTGGGCAGGGATTGGTACGAGTCTTTGGATAGGACGTATCGGGATCGGCGGGCCCAGGCCTGCACCTTGCTGGACTTGATCAATTGTGAGTACTCGGAGGATCAATCAGGGATGTTCATTTGGGCCCGGGTAGCGGACGGAAAGACGGCGGAAAGTTTGTCGGATGAGCTATTACATACTTGCCATGTCTTTGTTACGCCTGGTTTTATTTTCGGTCCTGCAGGCAATGATTACGTTCGCATCTCGCTTTGCTCACCTCAGGAGACATTCGAAGCGGCCATTGGTAGAATCAATTCAAGCCTATGAAGACGCTGGTGATTGGAACGGGTCTCATTGGCGGATCCTTCGCCTTGAGTTTGAGTCGCTCGCCCTCGGATTATCAGCTCGGTGGATGGGACGACAACCCTCAGCATCTGCAGGAGGCCTTGGAGGCTAATCTCGTTGCGAAGACCTTCTCTTCTATGGAGGAAGGGATTCGCTGGGCAGAAGCCATTATCCTCGCCGTGCCGATTTCTGCCATTACGGAGCTGTTACCCTCATTGCTCGATTGCATGACTGAGGAGCAATTTGTCGTTGATTTTGGGTCGACTAAGTCGAGCATCTGCTCCTCGGTACGCCAACATAAACTGCGTCACAGGTATCTGGCAGCTCATCCGATAGCTGGTACAGAGTATTCTGGGCCACGGGCTGCATTTGCAACTCTTTACGAAAGTAAAGTCATGATCGTGTGTGAAGCAGAGCAAGCTGATGCTGAGGTCCTACAGAGCTTTGAGAAGATGTGTGCGCTCAGCAAAATGAAAATGGTTTACATGGAGGCGGATGAGCATGATCGGCATCTGGCCTATATTTCACACCTGAGCCACGTGGTGGCTTACAGTCTCAGTCATGTCGTTCTTCAAAAGGAGAAAGACGGGGATGTAATATTAGAGCTCGCAGGTTCCGGATTGGCTTCGACGGTCAGACTGGCAAAAAGTTCCCCCGAAATGTGGACTCCCATCTTCCTAGACAACAAGCGTCCCTTGATGGATGGGGTGGGTGAGCTACAAAGAAGCCTGACACGGCTCAATGACCTCATCCGCGATCATGACGAAGCGGCTGTTTTCGAATTCCTCAAGGAAGGGCGAAAAATCAGGAAGATTTTGGAATAAAAAAGGGCCTCTCAATGGGAGGCCCGTAGTGCTGCATGTCCAACCTAGCTTACTCGCTAACGGTAATGGTATACTCTGGCGTGGGATTCAGTGGACAAAAGTATTTGTAAGTCCCTGCTTCCAATGTCACAACTTGTGACTTCGCAGTTTGGCCTTTGGTGATCGTGTTGGACAAGTACCCTTCCTTGATATGATCACCGGTGGTGCCATCATCCGTGGTGTTGGCTACAACAAGCCCCACTTCGCGATCTACAGATGCATTGGTCACCTCGAAAACATACGTTCCAGGCTCCAGGATGAGCTCGGTCTGAGAAAATTTACCCTCTACTTGAGAGAGCTCAATGACAGTAGGTTGCTGCTGCGCCATGGCTGCATTGGTCAATCCAAGCGCGATGATGGCAATGATATAGGTCAATCGTTTCATGTTCTTTGTAGTTTATTTTTAATGTAATTTTAAATGTTACATTATCAGACTACAAATCATCCTTTGTGGTTTCACTAGGGTAGGACTGTTGCTTAAAGATTGGCCATTTGTGTCCGGATGCCGTCCAATTTCTCCGATAACTGCTGGATGGAGACCCCTTCCAGTTCGGTTTTCATCGACATTTCGGCAGCTTGAAACGTATCGTGGACGAGTAGTTCAAGGTTGCAGCTGATATCGCAGTCGGGGTTTACTTTTGGTCGTACAAAGAGCTCGTCTTCTCGAACAGCGAGGTAGATTTCCCAGAGATTGAGATCTTCCGGTGATTGAGACAAGTGAAAGCCGCCCTGAGGCCCCGCAACCGACCCGACGAGTCCGGCATTCCTCAGACGTCCCACCAGCCTTCTGATGACTACAGGATTGGTGTCCACACTTTCGGCCAGTTGGGCAGATGATTGGAGCTCGCCTTCTTTCACATTGAGGAACAGGCAGATATGGATGGCTTTGGTGAAGTTGCTACTTGCACGCATATCTATAACTTTATAAGTTACGATACGGAATTCGCCAGGCGCAGGTTCTGAAGTGTCGCTAAGGTCGGGCGTTTCGAGATCTGAAAAGCTGATTGGCTTTGCCGCTAAACAACGCGTTGAGGCCACCGATCACCAAGGCATCGACTACGCAACTTGCCCCGGTGGGATTGAACGAGTCCCGCCCGGCGCCAGTAAAGGCCGTCATGTTCGCGCCTGCGGTGGGAGCCAGGCTCCAGTGCGAGCCATTGCCCTCTTCGTCGACGTAGAATACTTGGTCCTGCATCAAGTCGGGCCGGTAGACGGAAATCACCTGGTATCCGTTCATTTTGAAATCGCGGTAGATGATCTCATTGTGGCGTGCATTGGGCGGCGCTCCCAGCAAAATCGCAGGGCCATCCGCCGCGACAGCAAATTGTGTATTCGTATTTTGCCACTGAGGAAAAGATGCCACCGTAAGCTGCTGCGCGGAAGCAATAACAGATACGCACATCACAAAAAACAACACCAAATGACTTCTTCTCATCGCTACTCTTTGTTGAAATATAACAATTAATCCACCCTAATGGAAGAAGAGGAGGTCAATTTGCTTGCGTTTTGCCGCTCGCCTTTTACATTTTTGCCCATCAGCATGAGAAGTATTTCCACTTTTGTATTCTTATGGGTCTGCCTCGCAGGAGGATCGCTGGCCCAAGGTGACTTTGTCGTTGCTGAGCCGCAATCCGGTGAGGGTGTCCTTGGTTTCTTGTATCGCCATGAGGTGCCAGCCAAGGAATACAAGGACGCATTTCTTCAATTGAACAAAGGTAAAATGGGGCGGCAACAGAGTCTCTTAGCCGGGGTGGCTTACAAAATTGACAAACGATGGATTGCGAAAAAAGAAGCCGAGTGGCGTGACTATCCCATTTTTGGAGAGTCATACCGCAAACTTGAAGTGATCGACGACTTGCTAGATGGGGCAATTTTCTACCTTATTGCTGGCCACGGTGGTCCAGACCCTGGGGCTGTTGGCTCTTTAGGGTCTCAGCAGTTGTGCGAGGACGAATATGCCTATGATGTGACACTGCGGTTGGCGCGATGGCTGATCGAGCGGGGTGGGCTTGTTTACCTGATCACGAGAGATGACAATGATGGCATTCGGGACGCTGAGTATCTGCCTTGTGATAAAGATGAATATGCATACCTCAAAGGGGCTATTCCTGCTCGTCACCTATCCCGCTTGAAACAACGGACTGGCTTGGTGAATTCCATCTCCAGGAAGTATGCGAAATCTCGCTACCAAAGGATGGTTTCCATTCACATCGATAGCCGGTCCAGGGGTGAGCAGGTAGACGTTTTCTTTTACTATCACCACAAGAGTTCGACGGGCAGGGCATTAGCTACGGACGTCCAGAAGACTTTTGAAGAGAACTACCGGGAGCATCAACCGAACCGCGGATACAAGGGTGCTGTGCTGCCGAGTAACAGCCTATACGTTCTAAGGAGTACGAGGCCTCCAGCCATACTGATCGAGCTAGGAAACATTTCCAGCGCAAGGGATCGGCAACGTATTATGATTCCAGACAACCGACAAGCGCTGGCCCATTGGATGGGAGAAGGTCTGCTGTACAACTATCAAGCAAGCCAAAAGTAATTTCCTAAATGTGGCGGGCGTTTTTGACCAGTTCCTGATAGTCTACGAAGGCTTGTTCGATGATTTCGTAAGCGGTCTGAGCGTTTTGGAATTCTTCTACCTTCACTTCTTTTTTCTCTAGCTTCTTGTAGTCCTCGAAAAAGTTTTTCAGTTCCCTCAGAAAGTGGGCCGGTAGCTCTGCCACATCATTGATATGGTTGACGCTCATATCGTTTTCGGCTACCGCAATGATTTTGTCATCCAGTTCCCCGCCATCGAGCATACGCATCGCACCAATTACCTTCGCCGTCAGGAGACACAGGGGTACCACATCGATTTTGCAAAGCACCACGATATCCAGCGGGTCTTTATCGTCTCCGTAGGTCCTCGGGATAAACCCATAGTTAGCAGGGTAGTAAACAGCGGAGTAGAGTACGCGGTCCAGCTTGAGGAGGCCCGACTCCTTATCCAGCTCGTATTTGGCCCTGGTGTTCTGTGGAATTTCGATAATGGCGTTGACGATCTGAGGAGCTTCGTCACCTGGGGGTACGGCGTGCCAGGGATTGGAAATATCTACAATCATGTGGTTCGGGTTTGTTGACAAGTTAAGGGAAATGGCTTTGTTTCGTGGAATATGCATTCATCAATCGAAGGGGTGAGCTTAAATATTTCACCCGACACCCAATACATCCTTTCGACCTCCGGGCGAGTCTCTTCAATGCGCAGGTATCAGCGCTTGCTGCAAGAGGTCCTTAAACTGGATATTGCATACTTACCTATCAAGGCCCGAGATAAACGTACGACGATTCAAGCCGAGGATTTTGCCCATGCTATCCGTGGACTAGGCGCTATCGGGGGAGCTATCTCCAAGGACATCAAGGGGAAGATCATCCCCCACCTCGACGAGTTGGACGCCTTTGCTCAGGAAGTGCAATCGGTCAATACCGTGATCAGAAAGGGGGATCGATTGATCGGTCATAACACCGATGCCTATGGATTTGAACTGGCGATCCGAGAGGGGCTGGCCGCTTCCCATACACCTATTGATACCGCGGTAGTGTATGGCTACGGCGGCGTCTTTCAAGTGGTGCATTACGTACTTACCCGACTAGGACTCAAGGTGCACTTGACCGGTAGAGATGCTGAAAAAGTGGCTCAAGTCAACGAAGAATACGGCCTGGCACCCTTTTCTGGACCTTGTGACCTCTTTGTAAACGCCACTCCGGTCACGGACGCGCCACTAGACCAAGCGACGAATTTCTTGGAGGCACTGAAGGGAGCTCGGATGGTTTTCGATCACCATATGCCCGGTCTGGCGCTCGCCGAGTTTTGCCAGGCAAACGATGTACACTATGTGCCGGGTACCGCCATGTACTATCCTCAAATGTATAAGCAGTGGGCGCTGTTTTTGGAGGGAATGGTGACAGAAGAGGAATTGCCGGCCCTCTTTACTCAGGTAAGTGGGAACTCAAGTCAGACTTAATGTCCGATCGCTCGCCAATTTGATCAGCTGCTACAGCAGCTTCAAAGCTTGCGCTAGGTCCTGGATCAAGTAGTCGGCACTCTGTAGGCCAACACTCAGGCGGACTCTGGAGATCTCTACGTTGGGATTGTTATAGTTCTTGGAACCCATAGTCGCAATCGCGGGAAATGCCAGCGACTCGTGCGAGCCCCACGAGGGCCCTAGCTTGAAGCGCTTGAGGCCGTTGCAAAATCGCTCGACTGCGGCCAAATCTGACGTATTGAGATCTATCGAAAGCAGGCCCGTCTGAGGAACATGGTCGGTAGTTTCCAGGATTGGTGGTTTGGGATAATAAACCTTCCGGATGCCTTCTTGATCTTTCAGAAAATCCACAATCTTGTTTGCCGTCTCCGTGATGGCACTGAGCCGCAATGGCAGCGTTCGTAGGGATCGCAGCAGGAGCCATGCATCGAAAGGGGAGAGGGCGGCTCCCAGCGTCATGTACGGCCCGTTGAAAACATCTGCTATGAGTTGTTTCGAACCACAAAGTACGCCAGCTACCACATCGCTGTGGCCACCTAGGTACTTGGTAGCAGAGTGGGCAACCAAGTCCACTTGTAGGGGTGCACCCTGCTGAAGTAAGGGTGTAGCGTAGCTATTGTCAAGTATAGTTATGATTCCTTTCTGACGAGCGATCTGGGTGATACGGGCTATATCGTGAGTTTCAAAGGTCCAGGAGTTAGGGCTTTCCAGGTAGATGACCTTAGTTTGCTCGGTGATGGAGGCTTGAAGCTTTTGCGGATCACAAAAAACACTGCCGACGCCAAACTTGCCACAGAAATCACGGATGAGCTTGGTCGTCCAACTGTAGGGATTGATGACCGATAGGATTTGATCGCCCTTTTCGACCTGCGAGAGTACAGCTGCTGCGATTGCGGCACTTCCACTTCCAAAGAGGAGACCGGCTTCCATGCCCTCTAATGCAGCAATTTTTTGTGCTACTTCTGATACCGTCGGATTGGCTCCTCGAGTGTAGAAGGGAATTTTATCTTCATGCTTGAGTGCTTCTTGCATAGCCGCCACCGTGCTGAACACGAAGTTGCTGGTCTGATGTAGTGGCGGAGTGCCGGGCCTGGAGGGTCCTGACCAATCGTCTCCGTACAGGACTTCTTCCCAAAGCTGTGTCAATCCACTACCGTTCATATCATCCGGACCCTTCCGCGTCGTAGGTAAGCTTCTTGCTCTTGCCATACGATCTTGAGCCACACCTTGTCCTGGGATAGCACGACGACACGGTGTCCTTTGCCAACCATATCAACAGGTTCTGCCGCCGCGGAGGGTGCTGACCGAAGAATCGTATGGTCGCTAGCGATGATGCCAGTCTCCTCGGAGAGAATGTTATTACTGGCCAAGAACAGACCGCATATGATGATGACTTCTAATATCGCCGGGATGACAAGAGGCTGTTGATGCCGGAAATTATACAGTAATACCCCAAAGAGGATGAGTGCAAGTAAAAGTAATCCTACGACAAAATAGAGGCGGTATTGGTCGAAAACATTCGCAGCGAAATCGATGTCGTCGAAGTCATAGCCTAGCAGCTGGTGCTCGTTCGCGATTTCCGTCATTTTACCCAGAACCTTTTTATCGCCCGACAGTTCGTAATACAAGCTAAGGTAATACAGGGCATTTGTGAAGTCTTGGAGCCCCTCTTGAATGAAAG
>JBCCXG010000065.1:0-15389 GCA_039191945.1 Bacteroidota bacterium | reverse complement strand
TACGCGCTTTTGGTGATGGAACTATTCACCAAATCATCCAATATCTCCTGATGTGCCTTCTCCAATTGTCCCATCTCTACTGATTCCCAGATATGATATTGTAGCTGTTTTGGTGGAAAAATGATACGGCTAGCCTGGTGACAGTGGTATCCACTTGCCATTTGGGCCAGGAGAATTGATCATGGGTCGCGTGCCACGCTGTCAATTCGTAGGGGCCGGCATACATCTTTGTATGAGCGATTACTTGGCGGGAATCTGGTTGCATCTGTTGGTCCTTTAGTTTTTGAATTCGTCTTGAAAAGGCTTGCACCTTATCAGGTCAAAGCTGAAAAGCTACGACCAAAATATCGTCATTTTGTGTATTGGCCCCTCTCCACTCATCCAGCCGCTTGACGATGACCTCCTTACGGTCCAAAAACTCCGTATCGGTAAATCCAGCCACCATCTCATCGAATTGGGGTTTCCCAAAGCGCTTGTAGTTGGGCCCCCCGATGATTCTTGTAGTCCCATCAGTAGCAATGTAGTAGGTGCTTCCCGGCTTCAATTCGACCGCATTGGAGGCATACTCCTGCTTCTCGTCAGTCAGCTCTCCAATCTGATAGTCGTCGCCAGCTACCCGCTCTACTTCTCCATGCAACTCGCGCACAAGATCCATCCGGGCACCGGCAAACTCCATCGCTCGCTCCTCAATATCCAATTTGATGATACCTAAGTGCGCTCCGGTATTGAGCTGTATATTCTCTTTGTCCTTGAATCGCGTCTGAATCTCTCGGTGGATAAATTGTAAGATGGACCCGGTGAACTCTATTTTATACTCCGCGATCAACTTACGTAGCGCATTGGCATAGATCCGAGTCATCATGCTCGCCAAATGCCCTTGGCCCATACAGTTGAAAATCGCTAAGAAGATCTTACCGCCTTCCCTGTACATCCAGAGGCCATCGCCACCTACACTGCCCATGGGCTTATTAATCAAAAATGCCCGATCAAAGCATTTATTCAAAGCCGCTTCATCGGGCATCCTGGCAAAATAGTTCTTGCGGGACTGATCCTCAATTCTATCGAGTGGCAGGGACTGATCCTCCTCTGGCAGCTCGTTGGTCTTGTCTTTGAGTTCGATGGGATTTAGCGACTTCTCCACGGTGTATCTGTTTATTGTAATCCTATGACGACAAATGCTTCATGATTCTTCCACTTGAGTGGAATGACGTAAATCGTGACCTCAGTGGTGACCTTTACTTCGGTTGGCATGCCTTCAAACACCACGGGTACTGAGATCATGAAGTTGGTCCCCAGATTGGCCCGGACGTTACCAGCCACTACATTGGAGATCTCTCCTGCCATATCGAGCACGTCGGCTTTTGTGGGGTCGTCGATACCAATGAATATATTGATCAGGTCTTCAAACATCTCACGGTCTGCCGAGATGTAGACAAATCCTTTCTTGCTCCCAGAGATGGCAATCATCCCTGTGAAATCCTTGAGTACTAATCCTTCTGTTTCTTTAATGTAGGGTACGTTGATCTTGGAATCAACCTCCGTGAGATGCTTGAAATAGTTACTCACAGAGTTAATGAAGAGATTGCACGTAGATTCGAACTCTTCTTTATTGGACTTCATCACGCTTCAATAGTTTATCAAAAGCCTTCTCCAAATCCTCTGCAGTAACTGGCTTATACAAAAAGCCTCGGGCCCCTTTGTCGAGTGCCAATAGACCTGTCAGCTTATCCGAGAGCGCTGTGATGATCATCACACGTACATCAGGATGAATCTCCATCATACGCTCAAGGCACGTCAGGCCATCCATCTCCGGCATCGTAATGTCCAACGTCACGACGTCTGGCTTTTCACGCTGCACAATGTCCAGCGCCTCGACACCATTTGCTGCCATTCCAATTATTTCCAGGTCATAATGCGCCAAATTCTTTTCAATCGTTCGCCGCATAATGGAGGAATCATCTACAATTAATAATCTCATGATTCTTCGATTTCTTCGGTTTCTTCGGTTTCGTCTTCCTTCTGGTACACTGCGGGTAGCTTGACGATCATCTCAAAAAATCGTCCTTTGTCAAAATTGATCTCAAATTCTCCGCCTTGTTCTTCTATCAAAGACTTCACAAGATTCATACCCTGACCTCTCCCTGAGATATTGTCAGTCTTCTCTGTGGTGCTAAACCCGGATTGGAAGATGAGCGCTGGCACCTCGCCGTCGGGCATCTTCTCTGCCTCAAACTCTGAGATCAAGCTGCGGGTCACTGCTTGACCTTTGATCTTTTCAAGATCCAAGCCCGCACCATCATCTTTGTACGATATCAAGAGTTCGTCCTCTTGGGTCGTGCTGATGTCGATGGTGATATTTCCTTTGGAGCTCTTTCCTGCCGCCATTCGCTCGCTGGATGCTTCGATACCATGAGCTAGTGAGTTCCTAATCAATTGAATCATCGAATCTCTGAATGGATTGATGTATTGCTCGGGAATGACGACATTGCTCTCGTTGTTGATGTTAAAGTTGACAGATTTACCCGTCTCCTCGCTCAGTGACTCTACCCCTTTCTGTAGGGTATTGATCACCATGATATTGGAAACCACCTGTCCTTCCGAAGGGATCTTGCGGTAGATGTTGGCCACCTTACGCAACATCACGTTCATCTCATTGAGCATCTTGTCCGCCTGATCGATTTCATAAAGCACAGACAAGAAATCCTTTCCTTTGATCTCACGATCCTTCATTTGGGTGATGGCTTCTTCGATCTCATGGAACTTACCGCTCATCAGCTCAAGACCAATCACACTGGCATTACCCTTGAGGTTGTGGATGGTCTGAAAGGTGTAGTCTAGCAAATCCGTGTAGTCTCCACCTTCACTTTGCTCATACTTTTCAGAGATTTGCGTAAGTGTTTTTTTGGAGTTGAAAAGGAAACCTCGCATGACCGAAGGATCGATCTTGAGGATGCTCAACACCTGCTCTGTTTCCTGCTTCTTTTTGGATTCGGCATCCTCCAGGTGCTTCTGTAGCAACACAGACTTGGTCTCGTCTGAGACGGTCACCATGATGTTTTGAATCTCCGTCTTTCGGAAGATACGGGTAAATGAAACCTTGATGTACTTGTTACTTACCGTACCATTCTTTTCAGTGAAGATTTTTACTTGCTCAATTGGGTTGAGCTGATTAACCACCGCTTCATCCATCTCGGGATTGAAAAGATGCCTCATGAACATCTCCAGTGCCTCAAGTTCTCTCGGTAAGATCAATGGGCGCATGAAGCTTGTGAAACTCTCCCCTCCGATCTTGCGCCGATCAAAGATCTGCTCCATCGCCTTCGAATACAGCTTACTGATCTTGAACTGCTTATCGAGCAGGAAGATCCCCTGCTGTACATTTTCGAAGACTACTTCAGACTGCTTGTAGATGTTCTCGTATAGGTATTTGGCATGATCTCTTTCCTTTTTTAAGGCAGCTTGAGATTTCTTGATCTCATCGACCATGATATTGAATGTCTTGGCATACTGCCCCAACTCATCCTTAGTGCTCAGGGTGACTTTATTGTCCATCTGACCAGAAGAAACCTTCCGCGTATACTCCTCGAGTCGCTTTACATTTTCCAGCAGGTTGGTAACGATTGTCGTCATCAAAAAGAAAGCCAATACTCCAATCGCGATGTCCAGCGCGACAAATCCCCAGAATGACTGGTTGGCATCCACCGCTATACCATCTGTGTAGGCCTGAATTTTGTCGGACATGAAATCTTCGACTCTTTTCAGACCATTAATTCGGCTCGTACTCACTTCGTACCAGTACTGCGGATCCTCCTGGAACTCACCATTGGCAAAAAGAAGTGCTCTCATTCGATCGACCTGTTGCACATCAGGTCCGGTCACGATTCGGTTGTAAAATTCTTTGGACTCTTCGTTTGATATCGTCTCGAACGCTTCCATGAAAGCATCTTGCTTAGCCACGACGGTCGTGAATTGCTTGTAGGTATCGTAGTCCAGGTGGCTCAAGGCAAAGGCCTGCGTACCCAACGCCCTTTCGATACTGGAGTATTCTTTCGACTTTAGGAAATAGATGATCGCGTGTACCTGCTGAGCTACGGTTTTGTCACGCGTCTCATTGATCAGTTCGTTGACCGTATTGAGGGCCACGTTGTTGATATCCGAAAAGTATTCGATCGCCTGCGGCGTCGTAATGTCCAACTCATCTACTCGATTTCTCAACTGCTTCAACTTGGCAATGTAGTTGCGCAAGTGGGCCAGATCTTCGCCATGCAAGGACATCAAATCGGTAAGCTCTGGCTTTTCAAGCTCTCGCTCGAACTGATGGATTGTGCTGTCGGTCTTGCGCCGTTGAGCAGCTAAGTCACGCAAAAAGTCAGCGCCGCCATTGGCCAGAAAGCCCACGGAAATGCTGCGCTCTTTTTGCAGCTCGTGCACTGCATGGTTGATTTCTATGCCGACGACAATCGCCTTGTTGAGGCGTGTAGCGTCCTTATAGTCAAGGAATTTGTGTTTGATCTGCAGGTAGTCAAAGCAAAGGATGACAATGATCAACGGAACGATGACCACCGCAAATTTCTTTCTAATAGACAGGTTGTAAAGACTTTTCATATCACTAGATCTTTAATAAACATCCTCCCGACGCGCACGCAGTCGGTGGAGTGGCGGCAATTACATTACCCGGTTTACAACTTCAACCAGGTCTTCGGAGGTGAAAGGCTTCACGATGTACTCCTCCGCGCCAAGCTCACGGCCTTTGTTCACGACGGTCTGCTGACCGACGGCACTGACCATTACGACCTTAGAATCCAATCCTTCCTCTTTGATCACTTTCAGGATTTCGAATCCCATCATATCGGGAAGGATATTGTCCAAAGTGATCAAGTCGGGTTGCAAATCCAATGCGAGATCAATGGCTGTCTCGCCGTTTGGCGCTTCTCCAACGATCTCAAAACCGGCTTCCTCTAGGGAGTTTTTGATCAACGATCGCATGTAAATGGAATCATCAACGATTAATACTTTTTTGGCCATGGTGTAATTGAATTAATGATGGAAGCTTGTCCTTTATTTATGTTGTACAAAATGTTTTCGGGTGGTCAGCAGGGTCATACCAGCTGCTTTATTTTTTCGACCAGTTCGTTCTGAAAGATCCAGACGAAATCCGGCGAGATATCCAACTCCGCCCCATGGAAGATGGCTTTGAAGTGGATGATGCTATCGATGTCGGTCGACTCTTTTGCCAAATAGTCATTGACTTCATTTGACTTCATCACATGTAATGAAGGGACGTGACCGAAAATATCCAGGCCGAGGAAGTTGGAAAATTCAGTGATCACCGCGGCGGCCACCATATTGTCGATCTCTGTGAGGAAGCCCATCTTCATCATTTGACTCTCTGGAGAGTCGTCCTCCAACACATTGCCAGGCAAACAAGCCGCGCAAATCCGATGAACGTCATCCTCGGTAAAAATGAGATGGCTGATCCCTTTCAGGTCACCGATCAACTCCGTGCGAATCAGGTGGACTTCCTGCGCAGCATTGGCATCAAAAGTGGGAAGTTCCTTATTTTCATCACTATAGTCGATCTTCTTGATCGTGATCGGGCTTTGCAAGATCTGCTCCATGGAGGCTTTCGCCATAGATAGGCCGTCGAAAATAAGTTTTGTGGCCACTTCCATTTCGTTCTTGTCGAAGTTGTTCAGCATCTTTCGTTTGTTTTTCTTTCTTCTAAGCTGGTCATAGCAATACGCTATCTATGCGAATTTCCTATATTATTTACCGTCTGAAAGTAATTGTGATCCAGTATGGAATTTGTTGACATGAATGATAAAAAACCGGTATTCATCTGGTTTGGGAATCGTCCATAATTGAGGTATTTGCCGTCCAATCAGTCAAGAACCTGACTCAAAGCACCCAAAAGTGCATCTTCGGTGAAGGGCTTGACGATGTACTGCGAAGCGCCGCTTTCGGTGGCTTCATGGATCACCGACTCCTGCCCTACAGCGCTGATCATGATGACTTTCGTCCCAGGTATGTGATCCTTAACAGTTCTCAAAATATCCAGCCCATGCATGTCCGGGAGGATATTGTCGAGGGTGATCAAGTCTGGCTTTAGCTCGATGGCGCGATCAATAGCAGTCTCCCCGCTCCCCACACTATCTACGATCTCCAGATCCTCTCTTTGAGACAAGATATCCGCGATGGTTTTTCGGATGTAGGCCGAGTCATCAACGATTAATACAGTCTTTTTCATAGCAATGTGGAATGTGGTGGAAGCTCCCGACGTGTGTAGATCCTGGTCTTCACGTCGTACAACTCAAAGATTGCCTTTCCAAAGTCGGGCATGATGTCATAATATCCTATCACCAGGTACCCCCCAGGGTTGAGGCTTTGATGTAGGAGTTTCAGCACCTGGATTTTTAGTTTCTCATCGAAGTAGATCATCACATTGCGACAAAAAATGATGTCATAGCGCTCGTGCATGGAATCGTGCACGAGGTTGTGTGACTTGAACTCGACGTGGCTCTTGTATTGAGGCCTGATGGTGGCGTGCTTCTCGTGAAAATCAAAAAAGCTCTCCAATCGCTTATAGGGAAAATACTTCAGAAAGGGCTTCAAATACTGTTGTAGCAGAGCTAAGGGATAGTCACCCTTGACTGCTTTCTTTAGGGCGGACTTGCTCAGGTCAGTCGCCACAGCTCGGGTGTGGTTGAGCAACCCTTTTTCCTCCAGTACGATGGCCATGGTATAGACTTCCTCTCCGGTACTGCAGCCCGCATGCCAAATCTTCAGCGGTTTGGATCCGTGGGCCGGAAGTACCCGATCTCGCATCATGAGCCATACGTCCGGATTTCGGAAGAGCTCCGTTAAGTTCACGAGGAGATCGTCAATGGCATCTTTGAAGAAGTCACTGTCTTTCAATACCCTGGACCACAACTCGAGCAGACTGTCCATCTGATGTTTCATCATCAGGCGCACAATCCCTCGTTTCAGTGAGCTCTTCTCATAATTGGTAAAATCCAATCCGTAGCGATTCTTGATCGCTACCATCAATGCACTTAATTCCTCGTCAGATACGGCCATTCGGTGAGTCGATGAAAACTATTTAAGCTGTTTTGGCATGTGCCATATGCCGGAAAAGTAAGTCGCTGACCGCGGCGACGTCGAGCACGGGGCACACGTTACCATTACCAAGGATGGTCGTTCCGCTCAACAATTTGGTTTTCTCCAAAGGTCTTGGAAGTCCCTTCTCCATGATTTCTTGCTGGTGTAGCAGCTTGTCGATGACCAAACCAGTCAATCGGCCGCCGTACGAAACCACAATCACATCAAGGGAAGCGTCCTCCGGCAGCTCGTCAAAGCTAGCGTGCAAAATGCCTCTTTCCTGTATATCAGAAAGCCGCTGCATGCGGATCAGGTCTCCGAGGAAAACGACAGAGATGGTTTCCTCCAGGTACTTGGACATCAGACCCGTACTCAGCTTGTGTATATCTTTCTTTTTGAGTGAAATCACCGCCTCTGTATAAGACAGTGCCACAGCATACTCCTGCTCCTCCACTTCAAAAAGTAGGGCACCTTTCAACGCCAGGCTTGATGGTAGATGGAGATTGACCGTGGTGCCACTTCCTGGCGTAGAATCAACGGTAACCTGTCCTCCAATGGATTCCACGGCCTTTTTGACCACGTCCATACCGACGCCGCGGCCCGAAATCTCAGTAACCTTGTCCGCGTTCGAAAAACCAGGCTCAAAGATTTGCATGATGATGTCTTCATCGCCAAGGCTATCAGCAACATCTTTGGTCATCATACCTTTTTCGACGACTTTGCGCCGGAGCACACTCGGATCGATACCGTTCCCATCATCGGAGACCATGATCACGACATTGTCACGCTCATACCTCGCATCCATCGTGATGGTGCCACGCTCCGGCTTGCCACGCTGGGCCCGCACTTCTGCCCCTTCGATCCCGTGTCCGACGGCATTTCGTGCCAGATGGATCATGGCGTCACTCATGATCTTCAATATGTTTCTATCAATCTCCACCTCGGTACCCTTCAAGAGAAGGTCCACACGCTTACCCTCCATATTGGCGGCATCCCGTACGATTCGGTGAAACTTATTAAAGAGAAATCCGACCTGCACCATCCGTGCATTCATGATGCTGTACTGCAAATTGGATGATATGCGCTGCAAACTCTCGAATTCGCTTCGATTGCCGTTCTGATTGCTGGTTTTGGCAATAAGCCGGTCACGCTCGATGATCAACTGGCCGATTAGGTTCATGAGCTCATCCATTTTCTTCACCGGAATCTGGATGACGTCCGCAAACGTGATGGACTGCTGCGAGTCTTCTTCCTCTTGTTCCTGGGCGTCATCAGCCTCACTGTCGGTCTCCCCAGAGGACTCTCCGTCAGCCTCTATTTCAGTAGGTGCCTCATGTACCTCGGGCTCTGCTTCCTCTTCCTGACCAGTGGCATCTTCACGATTATTTTTGAGGAGGATCTCGAGCTTGGTCTTGATTCCCAGGTAGCTCACCTTCTTCCCGGTCTCGATAGCCTTGATCAGATCGCCAAGCTTATCATTGGCCCGAAAGAGGCTTTCAAATAGGCCACTGTTGAGATCTAATTTACCGTTTTTGATCTCTCCCATGACATCCTCCATGACATGAGCGAGGTTGCCGATCGCCTCGAAACCCATACCCATAGCATTGCCCTTGAGCGTATGGACGATTCGGAAAATTGAGTTGATGGCGTGTTTGTCATCAGGCTTTTTCTCCAGGGAAATGAATTGCTTGTTTAGCTCTTCAAAGTTCTCCGTGGCCTCCAGCAGGAAGAGTTGGCGATATTCTGATTCTTTCGAGTTCAATTTCCTTGAGTTTATAACTTGCTGACTAAAAAACTTCCAATTTCTTTGATGCTTAGCACGTCGCTAACGGCACCGCTGTCATATGCCACTTTGGGCATTCCGTAGATCACGGATGTCGCTTTGTCCTGGGCAACCGTATGGCCGCCTTTTGCCTTGATCGCTGACAGACCTTTGACCCCATCTTTACCCATACCGGTCAGAATCGCCCCGAGTGCTTTCGATCCGTAGGAATCTGCAACGGAAAGCATCAAGGCGTTGATCGATGGATTGTTATACTCTCGAAACACCTCATCCGAGAAGTCAATGGTGAGGTGTCCGCTCTTATCGCAGGTCACTACCATATTCCGATCGCCTGGAGCGATAATGATCGATCCGGGACGCGGCACCATGCCCCTTACCCCCATCTTCACGTCGAGTGGGCTCAACTTATTGAGTCGATCGACAAAGGGTTGTATGAAATTGGCCGGCATATGCTGACCGATAAGGACCGGCACGTCCAGGTTTGACGGGAAAGCGGTAATCACGTTTTCGATGGCGGTAGGCCCACCCGTCGAGGCGCCTATGACAATAATATCGTACGTTCTTTTCTTTCTGGGCTTGAGTTTCACGGTTGCCACAGGTTTGGTCTGCGGCAGCTGTATGGTCGGCTTGGCTCGGGCGGCGCTTTTGATCTTGCGGATCAACTCCATATCCATGGACCGCAACTTGGAGTTGTTGCGCACAGGTTTATTCATGTAGTCGACGGCGCCGAGCCTAAGGGCATCAAAAATCGGTTCGAGATCTGTGTTTCCTACTGCGCTGAGGATCAAAATCGGTACGGGATGCTTCTTCATGATGTGCTCGACGGCATATAGTCCGTCGTATTCGCCCATGTTCATATCGAGCAATACCAGATCAGGCTTCAGTGCCATGACCTGGGTCACCGCCTCCTTGCCATCAGCAGCAGAACCCACCACCTCCAGCTCCTTATCTTCCGATAGGATATCCGATAAGAGTAACCGCATAAAAGCGGAGTCATCCACAACCAGTACTTTCAGTTTCAACTAGGTCCTTTTTAGCAAGTTCAAAAAAGTGTTTTCAATCCTGTCATGCCACCACCTCTCCCGGTACGACGTTGACCTTGTTGCCCTCTACAAGCTCCTCGATATCCAAAAAGAAGATCATTCTCCCCTCGTGTTTCACAATACCTTTGATGTACGTTTCGTCACGGGCTGTGTCGGTGACGATGGCGGCCGCCGTACTGATATTGCTACCCTCCACCATCACAGTATTGGGCACTTCAGGCACTAACAGACCGATCTTATAACCCGCGTTTTGGATGACAATCGAGTAGGGATCCTCCCACTTGGAGGCCCCATCAGCAATGTGGAACTTTCGACCCAGATCCATGATGAGCACGACTTTTCCCCTTACGTTCGCCACGCCTATCATGTGCTCCGGCAAATGAGGCATCGGAGCGATTTCCGGCGTTTTGACCACCTCTTTGGTCTTATCGATCTCGATAGCAAACTCCTGTCCACCCAACTTGAAGACAATGAGCAAGAGCTTTTTGCCCTTCAGTTCGCGTATCTCCTGGTCAAACTTCTGCTTGAGCGCCAGGCGCTTCTCATATTCTCGTTGAGAAACGATCGTCACTTCTTGCCGATTCAGGTAGGTGGGTCTTGCCACTTCATAGGTAGGCAGTTTAGGCACTGGGTCAGGTTCAGTCTCGGAAACGTCAGCGGTTGGTTGGTTGGCTGGCGATTCCATTTCTGTTTGTTGTTGTTCAGGAGCGATTAGCGTCTCTTCCTCAGGTCGGGTTGGTTCTTTAAGTACTTCGGGTTTTACAACATCCACCATTTCATCTGGCTTAGCACTCTTCTGTGGGTCCACTGGCGGTACGGATACGACAGGACTGTTCTCCACCTGCGCTGCGGTGTCCGTAGCAGTGGCTTTCCCTTCCATTTTCTTCTTTACCCTGGTCTTGGTTGACGACCGCTTGGCCGCGGGCTGCTTGGCCGCCTGCTTTTTTGGTGTCTTTTTACTCCGAGCTTTCGACTTAGACTGCTCAGACTGGGCTTGCTCCCCCTCGGGAATCAATTGCTGTCTCTTCAGATTCCTACCTAATGCCATGAACTGTAAGTGGTTGTACTGTCTTCAAAAATTCGTTAGCAAACATTTTATAGTCCTGCGCGCTGTTTGCATTGGGCGCATAGCGAATGACGGACTGCCCAAAAGATGGTGCCTCTGATGCTTTTACATTCGTTCTGATCTTTTGGCGAAAGACGGGCACATCGTAATTTTCCTGGATGTGCTCGTAGACTTCGGTGCTCAATTTCTTCCGGCTATCTACCATGACCGGCAAAATGCCTAGCACCTGCAGCTCAGGGTTGTAAGCCTTTTTGATTCTACCAATGGTCTCGGAGATCAGGTCCAGGCCCTGAAGACTCAATACCTCCATCTGCATGGGGATGAGCACACTATGTGCAGCAGTGAGCGCGTTGACCGTTAAAAGGGACAAAGAAGGTGGACAATCGACAATAATCTGGTCGAATTGGTCGTCGTAACCGGCCAAAACGTCCTTTAACACCTGTTCCCTTTTCTCCGTGCCCGCCATCGCCAACTCAATCTCAGCGAGGCTCATATTGGAGGGAGCCACTTGCATCCCCTCCCGATCAACGAGCACCTGATCCATCGCATGAGAGCCTTCAAATACTTCGGACATGCCGGCATCAAAGTCACCGATTCCCAACGAATAGCTTAAGCTGCCCTGGGCATCCAGGTCGACAAGCAACACCTTTTGCTTCTTCGCGGCTAGCGCACTCCCAAGATTGATCGACGTGGTCGTCTTGCCTGTACCTCCTTTATGATTGACTACGGCGGTGATCATACTTCGACACTGTTTTTGGTGAGTTGAAACTTGTCTACATCCTCTTGCAAATCCTGGGACAGCTCATTGAGCCGCTGTGTCTTGTCCCGAAAGCTCTTCATACCTGCCGCCAGCTGGCTGGCCGATGCAGCTACCTCCTCTGTACCGGCAGCTGTCTGCTCAGCAATGACCACGACACTCTCCGATAACACCATGATGGCGTTGATATCTGTAATCTGGTGCTGCGTGGCCTCCAGTATGTCTTGTGAATGCTCAAAATTTGCTTGAGAGGTCTTGGAGATGGTCTCGAATGCGTCTGAGGCCTGCAATGATTTATTTTCTCCAGCCTTCACACTTTCGTGCATGGACTCGATGACAACATTTGCGTCAGCTGTATCCTGCTGTATATCATGGATCAGAGATTCAATGGCTTTGGCGGAGTTCTTTGAGTCTTCCGCGAGTTTGCGAATTTCCTCCGCTACTACGGCAAAACCCCTTCCTGCTTCACCGGCCTGAGCAGCTTCTATGGCCGCGTTCAGTGCCAGTAGATTTGTCTGTGAAGCAATATCTGCAATCACCGTCAACACCTTGCTGACCTCTTGAGACCGCTGAGTCAGTACTTGGATGCTTTCGTTAGCCTTTTGAGAAAATGTCGTGATCTCCTTCATGCCATCTACGACCTCACGTGCCATTTTGCGACCATTGCCGCTGTTTTCCACGACCGCCTTGGCGGAGGCATTGATGACTTCGCTCTTTTTGGTAATGCTGCCAGAGGATGCCAATATCTTCTCAATGAGAGATGAAGACTCATCGACCTTTGATACCTGCGTTTGTGCTCCATGGCTCATTTCAGATATCGCAGAGGCGATCTCTTGGGTATTTTGTTGCATCTCACGGCTGGTATTTTCCATCTCCGACACGCTATCTCCCATCTCATCGGTATTTTCAGCGACTCGCGCAAGAAGCCCCTCGACGGTAGCCAGGGAGCCGTTGAGGTCCTCCGCCATCCTTAGCACGTCTCCTCGAACCTGCACCGAATGGCGCACCTTAAGGTTCCCGTCAGCTAATTCCTTGAAGATCCTACTCAGAGTCATCAGTGGGACGGCAAAAGATGCTAATAAATCGTTGACTGCCAGGCTCACGTCTCTCCAGACACCGTGTTTACTATCAATGGTGACCCGCTCTTGCAGACGACCTTCCTCTCCTGCAGACTGGACCACATCCTGAATCTCACCGATCAGTTGCTGTAGTTGATCTCTCATGAGAATCAGCGCCTTACCCAGGGAGTCCTCCTCGCTCAACTTCTCGTGCTCTACCTGTAGATTGCCCGAGGTAATCTGAGCTGCAAACCGCTCGGTAGCTTGCATATTTTCCTTGAGCTGGGAAAAGATCGATATCACTTCCCCGACCTCGGTCTTGTATTCCTTTTCGCGGATTCGGCCTGTATCGAAGGAAACATCACCAGTGGACAATCGCCGAAGATCGTCGATGATGTATCGAATGGGTACATGTATGGAGAGAAAGAGATTACGGACAATCAGGACTATTGCTACGAGAATGAGAGGCATCATCCACCAAAAAGGCATCAATCCATACTTACCCACCAGGAAGGCAAAAGGAGTGCACAACAGATTGACCAGGCTAGCAAACGTGAGCACTTTTGTAATGATCGCTCTGCCAAAAAGTCGATTGACAAATACCAATACCAATGCGGTAAAAACCGTCAATATTACGACGAGTAAGAATCCATCATTTGTCAATATCTCCATGGCGGACTTCCTATTGTAATTAACAATGTTAGATGGCATCCAATGGATCAGACCCAGTGTGATCAACCATCATTTCCTGCACTTTACCACAATCAGTTGCAACGCTCCCTGACGATGGGTATTTGTGCTTTTCGTGTAGTTTTTTAGGGATTTTAGGTCAAATTAAGGGAATGCAGGAGTCGCAAAACGATAGTCATTCCTGCACTTTTCTACCCCCGTCAGCAGCATCATTACCATCTGGTATCAGTCGATCGGTCTCGCCTGCCTGTTCAGAGTTGTCTTCTCTAGCCAATAATTCTCTCTGCTTCTTTTGGGCTTTACTGATGTTGAGTATTCCATTCTGGCAAGAAAATAAGAACAGTATGTAGTGAGAATTGCTCACGAATCTAAGAAAGATTGGTATAATGCTTCGCTATAGAGTATTAACCTTTCTTCTGTCATTGATGTTCAGAAGTACAGCACATGTTACACATGCCAATGTGTTACAGAGCAGAAATATCATCACGTATTTCCATCTCAGTAGTGTCTCATCAGCAGGCAACCTATAGTGTACACACACACACACACACAGCTATATATAGGTGTACAGGGACAGTGTCAGATCTATTGATTTATGGATGTACTTAGTTCCGTTGCCCAGTATTAGACCAACTACTAAATTACAGATGCCGATACCGATCATCTGCATGGATGTGGTGATACCCATCGCCGTGCCAACCACTGATTCTTTAACAACGAGAGGAATGGATGGCCAGGTTGAAGACTACAATAAGTGATACACATAGCTGTCTAACTCTAGTGTAATGCATGAAAGAACTGCATTTGAACAAATAGATCATATAGAAAGAGGGGATATCTAATATATAAACACCACAAACACCTATTACTCTTTAAATTCATTTTCCATATACATGCTAAGGTAAGACAACTTCTCATGGATTCGGAATTTCATCATTCAGCAAGTGAAGCCGGTCACAACGCATTATATTGTTGTTATTATATATGAGTCTAATATACAACATGAATACTATGGTTCATCAGCTAATGTCAGTCCTACATATGACATACTGCATATAGATGACTCGTACATACTTACAGCAGCAAATGAGTATGTTATACCGAGCCATAGAGTGGCAATTAATGGATACCATTCAGTGAACGCGAGAATACCAAAAACTGGAATCGTCAGTATTGAGCACAAAATAGCCAGGTAACCTCTTTTGCCAAATACATCCTACAAAGAACATTGAAGACGTGGGAGGGATAAGAGTTGGAGATGATGACATATGAAGAGTGACGAGATTATGATGAGAGACAATGACACTGTACTTACAATTATACCACCAAGAAATGGAGACAGAATCATACTGGAGTCATACACAGCACCAGCTATATAAGATGCCGTCCTATCATCTTTAAACTGATACTTAGTGCTGATGAACTTGCTAAAGTAAAATGATTCATAGAATAAATCAATATTTCATATTTGAGAATAAAAACCAATTAGTGATATGTCACCTGGCATCAGCAACAAATGGGAAAACTCCGTTGTAGAAGAACACAATAGTGAGGCTTAGGAGCCAGTAGCTCAATGTGAAGTGTTTGATGTCGGAGAACTTAACTCTCTTAGACTGAGTTTTGATAGTCTCAGTGACTCCAAGCTGTTTGGCTCCTGCCTTGTCCAGTGCTGATACAATGATAGCTGACAGAAAGCCTATGCCCACCAGAATGACTCCTGTAGATGGAAACATCTTACTTTACCACAGTCAACGTGAAGTTACAACTCTATAAACTTTATAAAACTTATACAGTGAAACTTTTGTCATAGTGTGACACAGGTACACATAAAAAACAGTGAAGATGAGAAGAAATGAGGAAATCTCTAGATGAAATAATAATAAGCTATTGCCTC
>JBCCXG010000064.1:0-15407 GCA_039191945.1 Bacteroidota bacterium | reverse complement strand
TGGCCGACAGCTACCTGACCACTGGCGTCGGTATCCGTGTGGACCTGGGTTTCCTTGTGCCCCGCATCGACTGGGGGGGTGCTATGTACGCGCCCATCTACTACCGTGGGGAGCGATTGGTCTGGCAAAACCAGCTGGCGTTGCAGGGTCTGGTATTTGCAATAGGATATCCTTTTTGAGGATTGCGGCCTAAGTGCCAGATTATAGCCTGGCTTCCAGATACCGTAGTCAACATGCAGACATGAGACGTGAAGCTTTCGATCACCCTCCCACCAGGGAAACTGCTTTCTTCATGGCCGCGGCGGTGGTCTTCAGGGCCTTTTCATTTCCCATGTCGTTGAGGGCCTTGTTGAAGGGTTCTGCTCTGACCGGGCCGTCATAGCCAATGGCGACCAGCGCTTCCAAAAATGCCTGCATATCAACTACTCCAGCTGCCATCGGTAGTTCTCGCTCCAAATCCAGTTGTGTGGCACGGGTGCGATCCGCCCGAGCATCATTGAGATCCACGGTGACAATGTCTTCTTTGCTTAGTCTCAGTAGATCGGCCTTTGATTCACCGGCGCAGTACCAGTGGAAGCTGTCCAACTGCACGCCCATGTTTGGCTCATCGATCGCGCCGATCAGCTCGCGAACCTCAGCCAAAGTATGCACAAACGCATATTTGTCACGGGCCATCAATGTCTTGGGACCTACGTACTCCAACCCCAACTTTATACCATGATATCCCGCGATCTTCGCGACCTCCTTGAGTCTCGAAGTATGCAGTTTGAAATTGGCCAGATAAGTCAGGTTATCATTTGTGGGCATAATCCAGGTGCTCATGCGTGTAACACCCGCCTTTTGAAGGACGTGGCAGCGCGCCGGAAAACCACTTAGACCCTCTCGAAATTTTGTCCCAGCACCGCGAAAATCCAGCGGTAGTCCTGCAGCCCCCCAACTGATCTGTTGCTCCTGCATCTTCGCTAAGTAATCCCCCAGCTCGGTATCGCTCATGGCTGCGAGCTGATCCGGCATCGCGATGATCGCTTCGAATCCGTGTTTGACCGCCGCATCTAGCAGTTCTTTTTGATTGATCTTAACACCAATGGAGCCTGGATTGAGGCACATCCTGAAGCGTCGAGTTTGCACTTGGGCATCACCCCAGGCCCATGCTGTCGGTAGAAGAGAACATACAGCCAAAGCAGTCGACTCGGATAAGAATTTTCGTCGTGGTGAATTCATCATGGAGGGTCTTGAGGTATGGATATTACAAAAAGTAAATTAACGTAAGCCTGGCAATATTCCGATCGGAATTCTCGCCAACCTTTAAGGCATCGGTAAGCGCCTAACACATCTAAGATCCATTCACAATCAATGCTAGGAGATAAGGCTCCAGTACGATTCTTAAAAAATAAAAAATGATCTCACATAACTATTTTATCGGAAATTAATTGCACATACGCGAAACGTTATTTTTCTTTGTTAACAAGTTTTACCGGATGAACCGGGAAAAATCGGGATGAACGAGAACAATGCAGGTAGCTGTGGGTTTTGGTTTTTCGCGACATGATACAAGCACGCTAGACAATTAAAGTAAATGAGAGTTGATCCACGACCCCAAACTCGCATCATCTGCCGACGAGTGCGACCTTTTTTCCTTTCATGTATTTACTTTCTGCTGTTCGCTCATCAGCTTGATGCACAATTTCTTACAGGATATGATTTCCGAAAGGCGATTGTCCTGGAGGGCGATGAGATTGCTGGCACCTTAACCAACTTCCCAGTCCTGATCAGTATCACTGATAGTGACTTGCAAGCCAATGCACTGGCTTCTGGTTTCGATATTGTATTCACTTCCGATGACGGCACGACGCAGTTGGACCACGATCTGGAAAGGTATGAATCTGGCTCTGGTACTTTGGTGGCTTGGGTGCTCGTCGACCAGCTCGACGCCGGTGTCGACGAGACTTTGTACATGTATTTTGGCAACGTCTCGGCTACTAATCAGTCCACAGACGATACGTTCTCTGGCGTCTACGATGCGGTATATCATCTGAACGATTTCACTGACAATGCCGGCGGTTTTGATGGCAGTTCCTCCGGTTTAGAAACGCCTACAACGGTTACAGGGCTTATTGGGCAGGCACAAGATTTTGATGGTTCTAATGACATCATCAACCTTGGCACCACAGCGATCATTGATGCCCAGTCCTCCTTCAGCATCTCCGCGTGGGTCAATGCAGGATCTGTTCCGGGCATCGATGCATATTATGGCATATTCAGCCGTTCCGATAGAAGCGTGCCATTTACTGGAAGTATCTCCTTCAGCGTGGGTGAGTTCTCACCGTCTAATACAAAAGTCAATTTCGCCAGGAACCTAGGTGGCGGTTGGGCAGAGTATGGTAGTGCTGGAGACATTGGGACAGGATCATGGGTCCACATTGCCGTCGCCTTCGATGATATTACAGATGAGATTACCCTGTATCTCAATGGAATTGCAGATGGTAGCGGGACCTTCACCAAGCCGAGCGTGGTCGCTGCGCTCGCGCAACAGATCGGAGCGTCTTATGATAATAGCCTGTTTTTCGATGGATCGATTGATGAATTGAGGGTATCTAATAACTTCCTTTCAGCAGAGTGGATTGAGACCGAATACAACAACCAAAGTGATCCTTCGAGTTTTCATACCGTGTTCCCTAGCGTCGCGCTGCCGGTGGAGTTAATTAGCTTTGAAGGTACCAGAGAAGAGAATGGAGTATTGCTTCAATGGTCCACGGCCACCGAGATCGAAAACGATTATTGGACGGTGGAAAGAAGCCTGGATGGAAATCAATTCGAGGTGATTACTACGCTGGCAGGAAACGGTACCACCGAGACCCGCGTCGATTACGAATTTGTCGACACCCGTCCGCTCGCTGGACACCTGTATTACCGACTCCAGCAGACCGACTTCGATGGTAGCTTCAGCTACTCTCCCATTGTCTTGGTGGAAGACGGTGTGGCTCGCAGCCCCCAGGTGAGTGTCTCCCCCAATTCAAACAATGGCGTAGATTTTCAATGGCAACTACTCGATATGGTTCCAAACTCCAAGGTTACACTAAGATTGTATGGAATTGATGGTACGTTGGTCGGAACCGAAAGCTTGCAGCTGGATGGTTCAGGATCCTACCGACATCACGGTTTTGATGGGATCTCTCTGCCACCAGGTATGTACATCCTGAAAACCGCCAATCATCGTACCCAAATAACGACGAAAATGCTGGTCGAATAGCTACTTGCTGGCCTGCAACTTTCTCGTGCATATCATCCTGGTGGCGCTAGACTGGAACTAAACCGAAAATAAAAGCCCCGCTTGGCAAGTTGATACTTGGACGCCGTTAGCATAGGAAGACATCTGGATACAGCAGCTCATAAAGTCAAACATTGCCTGATGTTAGCTGCGGCACGCTGTCATAAAAAGGGCGCATCTCACTGAATCGGTTGGCCGACGGAAAAAGGGCTTAATCCCACGTAAACTCGATGAAAACCGGGTGGTGATCCGATAAGTATCTGCCATTCAGCAGCTCACTAAAGACAGCATATTTCGCAACTCTAACATCGCGGGTGAAGATGTAGTCAATGCGGCGATCACCGGCCCTATTGACGTCAAACCCATTAGAAGTGCCCTCTTGACCAAACACAACACAATCCTGACAAAGTCGGGCATCTTGTAGGTAGGCCGTCAGCGGCTCAATAGGCTCGGAGCCAGGCACCGCATTGAAGTCTCCAGTCAATATAACTGGACTCGTTTCTCCTGCTAGTTCTTTGATCTTCTCCACGATCAGCTTGCCAGATTCAGCCCTAGCTAGTTTTCCTCTGTGATCAAAATGCGTATTGAAAGTCCAGATCTTGCGATTGGAACCCCTCACTGCTAGTTCCGCATAGGTGCAGATACGTTCCAGATTCGCGTCCCAACCTTTTGAAGGCTCGCTGGGCGTCTGGGAGAGCCAAAAAGTGCCCTGGTTTTGTACCTCAAACTTTTCCTTTCGATAAAACAGCGCGGCATATTCACCGCGGGTCTTGCCATCTTCTCGTCCGATGCCCACAAAATCATAGTCGACCAAGGCTTCATCGAGGTACTCCACCATGTGGCTCAGGGCCTCCTGAGTTCCCAGAATGTCCGGCGCGTAAAACTTCACCTGCGACACGAGGTCAGCTTTCCGTTTGTGCCAATTGTTTTCACCATCACTGGGGTTGTCGTACCTAATGTTGTAGGACATGGCACTGTAGGATTGAGCCATGAGTCGAGCATTGGGATTTGAAAAAAGGATGGCAATGCATAGAATAGGGAGTAACTGTCTCATCCTAATCTATTGGTTGTGGTTGAAAGCGGTAAGGTCCGTAATTGAAATAAGGCGCTCGTTATTTGCACACTATTTTTTCGTTAAACGACAGCTTCAAAGGCTTGGCACTGAGCTCTTATCGTAGTCAAAGAATTCCTTTGCCACATGCTGCTTGGTTTCAGAAATGAATTGGATCAACTCCAAGGCAGCTGGAGTCAACTGCTTCTTCTCCTGGTAAATGAGATTCCAATTCGTAGTAATCGGCAAGCCCTCTAGCGGGAAAACCTTTATGTTGCCCAAGCTGAGCTCGCTGCGTAGTCCGATCAGCGGCATGATGGAAAAACCAATGCCGGCAATGACCGCCTGCTTCACGGCCTCGTTAGATACCAGCTCCATGGATTTAGATGGCTTGATGTCATATTTCATCAAGTAGGTTTCCATGGCGCGACGCGTAGCAGATCCCGTCTCGCGAAACAACAGCGTGAGCTGCGAAAGTTCATTTTGCGTGATGGTCATGTCCTTGTACCTGCTGCTCCCTACGAAATACAGGCGGTTTTCCATCAACTCCACCGTTTTCACGGGAATGTTATCTGGCAATACGGATACGAGATAGAAATCACTTTCATTGTTGGACAGACCTTCCACCACCCGGTTTTTGTTCGATACGTCTATAGTGATATCTACGCCGGGGTACTTCTTCATAAACTCTTGGAGGAAGAAGGGAATGACGTACTTACCGGTAGAGACTACGGATATCTTCAAGTGGCCAGTCAGCAGTCCTTTGTATTGATTGATGGTCGTTTTGATGGTCTCAGCCTCTTCCAAAATATTGCGACTCACCTCTGCCATCCTTTTCCCAAAATCAGTCACATATAGTCTGCGACCTATCACCTCAGTCAAGGGTATCTCAAATTGCTCCTGCAGTCGCTTGAGCTGAATGGATACCGCTGGCTGCGTAAGATGCAGTTCTTCCGACGCTTTGGTCACACTTTGGTGTTCTACAATTTTCAGAAATACCTGCAGCTGATGTAATGTATAATTCATTTACAATGAATGATGTTTTGGATAAAAATAATAAATAATAATTTATGGATTAAAAGTACCACCTTTGGCTTAGAAGCAAAACCAGAATATTTGAAATGAGCTTTTCAAAGGATGGAAGGCAAACGTCCTCCTCGACTTCCTGCAGCTTCGAATTTCCGAAGTTCGAGGAGCGTCGATGGCAACGGCGGGCTCTAATCAAAAGGGCTGGAGAAGAGCGAGGTGTTTCTCCGTTCAGAGGTGCGGGGTGCGGCCAAGAAACTTTGGCAGTGACTGAATCTTACTCAAGTACTTTACATCAGTTTGCGCCGCACGAGGACTGGTCCAAAAAGAAGGTTTTCTCTTGCAAAGAAATTTTCATCGAATGAAAGACAAATGACCAACAGGGGCACCGTGCAAGGTTGCCACTTATGAAATTAAAGATCCTCATTTTGTTAGGGCTAGGTTTAATTGTTGAAGATCCACTCATTAGGGTGGATCTTTTTTTTAGAATCTCACCCCGACTTTGTATCCCAACCAAATACTTACATCATCACTTTCGTGCCAAAGGTTGTCAGGCTCGATTTGAAATAAGTCTTCCGTGTTTCGATCTCGGACATAAATATTAAGCTGGGGGCCCAGCACCAAAGAGAGATGCTTCGCAAAAGAATAACCCAGGCTGAGATTGATTTTACTGAGTGTGTAATCCAATGCTATGTTTTCCCCCATGGGTACCAATGCAAGGCTCGCGAGTTCTATGTTTCCAAAAAATTTGGGTCTAATATCCAGTTGAGACCCTACACCCAGACCAAAGTTCCAATGGTCAAAGTCTCGGTTGTGAATTCCTGCGAGATAGATCGTATAGAAAGCCTTGGTCCCCATGCGAAATGAAAGGTTGAAGTCCGTCGCGTCGTCATGGCTGAGTTCTAGCTTTTTGATCCCGTTTTTGACGATATTGATCAATCCAATAGATACAGATTTACGCGAATCATTGACCACATTGACAAGGCCGATTTGCACCCCGCTCAAGGTATAGGTGTAGTTGAATAACGAAACCTGCAATCCCCTGACGTGCGTTCTGGCGTAGTTCATCCCAGCAGTCAGCATGGCGCCTTTGACGTCTCGGTGGGCGTAATTGAAACCGCCTGAGGCCTGCACTCCGGTTACTCCTCCGGCCCAGTTGAGCGCTCCTGCTCCTTGGAACCCGGTCATATCTCCGGACTGGTTTAGGCCCCCAGCCATTTGTGTCCCGGTAATGTTGCCAATATTCACATTGAGGGCACCGGCCATTTGTGCACCAGTTGTATTGCCAAGGGTCACATTCACTGCTCCGGCAGCCTGAACCCCTTCGATATTACCCCCCACATAGTTAGCTGCACCGGCGCCCTGTATCCCCTTGACCTCCTGTCTGATGAGATTGATGGCACCTCCAAGCTCCACGCCTTCCACCCCATAAGCAAGGCCAGCGAGAATGTTTAGGGAGACGGTATTGGTAATCTTCCCTGATAGCAGCCCATTGGTGCCAACAGCAGGTAGCAGTGATATTTGAAAGGGTCTTTTCTCTCCAAGCTGAACGTTGGCCAGGTGCTGCCTGATCTTTTGGGCAACTACCAGTTTAAAGAAATTGCTACCATCGATTTTCACCTCTCCGGGATCTTGGGGAGGTGCTGGTTTCAATTCGATTTGCGCGGGAAAGCCTTGTCCCTTTTGCACCCTGACTACGGTATCCTGATAGTTCTGTTTGCTGATTACGAAAGTCGCCTCATCATATTTCGATGCAACTTTGACGTTGTATTTGCCCTGATCATCAGATAGGCTTGCTGTCAAGGTGTTCGCCTCAAATACAGATACATTGGAGATCTGCGAACCCGTGGCTTCATCGACAATCGTACCCTTGAACTCGAAGGTTTGCTTCTGAGTAGTTTTGGGGGCTTGAATAATGATGTAAGTCCCCCGCTGCTTATAGCGAAAATCACTGCCGATCGTCTGTTCCAAAATTTGTTGTACGGGGACGTCCTGCCAGCTTTGCGTAAAGGGGCCTACCGGCAAAATTGTCGGGTTGTAAGAAAAAGTCTGCTGCGTCACCAACTGCAACTCATCCAGAAGCTCCACCCCAGATACTGAAACTACCTCCAGGGAAATGCGCCGCCCCAAACCCTCCTGAGCTGAGAGCCTCAGAGTAACTAAAAGCAATCCTACAAGCAGTAGGTGGCTAACAACCTTCGCCATCAATGACGATTTGATCCTCCTCTCGACTGAGCTCGAGACCGAGCGTGATCGCAATGACCTCCAATATGTTATCCAGCGACTCATCTTCGAAACTCACGGTCAGAAGACAATCGCCAAGTGCCGCATCGGCCAGGATGATGGATTGTTCATATGTGCGGTTGAGCGTTGATATCACGTCAGACAGCGTCTGCCCACGAAATACCAGCTTCTTCGTTTTCCAGAACCGGTATTCACCAGTATCCTCCATTTCGAGTAGTGCAAGATCCGTTGTCAAATGATCATAGGCGCCCGTCTGGCCCGCACTGAGTATCAGCTCCTGATCACCGCGACTCAGCCGAACACGACCCTCCTCAACCGACACAATCGTTTGGGTACCATCCGTCTCGGAAACATTGAAGGAGGTCCCTAAGACCTCCACCTTCACCTTTTCCGTTTGAATAACAAAAGGTCTCTGGGGGTCAGGGGTAACTTCAAAATAGGCCTCTCCCTGCAGATACACCTCTCGGCGCTTCTCAGAAACCGTCCTAACTTCTAGCCGGCTTCCTGCATTCAGCGAGATGGACGTACCATCTTCCAGAGCAGTAGTGACCGGGTCTGCTTCCGCGACCCATTCGAAGACTTCTGATTGTTGTGAAGAGAATAGGTACCATCCCAGACCGACACCGACAAGCAATACGGCGGCAGCCCTCCAAACCCACGGCGTCGCCCTGTGCTTAAGTTCATTCTCAAGTATCTGCTCCCTGCGTATGCGCACTTGGTCCAGCGCACCATCCAGGTCTTGGTTTAATGATTGATCCCAAGGCTTTAGTGCTCCAGTATCCGCCCAAACGACCTGCCAGGTCTTGAACTGCCGCTGGTTGGCGGCACTGGCCTCCCTCCACTGGTGGAGACGATCGTTCTCCTCCTCGGTAGTCTCCTGCGAGAAGAACTTCGCTACCAATGCTTCGTCGACACTATAGGGGTTTTCGTCACTCATAAAACGCTTCTATATTTTTGACAGCTAACCTCCATTTTACCCCCACCCATTTTTTTCGATTAATAGGAGGACCAGAGGCAGATAGTGTCCAAGGTCCTCGCGAAAGATCTTCAACGCTTTGCCCATGTGCCTCTCCACTGTCTTGATCGACAAGCCAAGTCGATCGGCAATCTCCTGGTATTTTAGCCCCTCAAAGCGACTGAGCTCGAAAACCTCCCGACACTTAGGAGGCAGCTTCTCAAAAGCCACTTGTACCTGTTTCTCTAGTTCGTCAAATTCCAAAAAATCAAAAGAGAATCCTTCTGAAGTCCTCTGACGCTCGTATGTGGCGTGCTTGAACACCACTTGTCGGTGCTTTAAGTGGTTGAGACATGCATTTCTCACAGCTCCGTATAAGTAGGATTTTACTGTCGTGCGCACCTCTGTCTGATCCAGTTTTGCCCAGATATTGGCAAAGGTCTCCTGCACCAGCTCCTCCGCCATCCCCTCCTCATCGACATACTGGCGAGCAAATCCGGTCAGGGGCCCATAAAACTGACGAAAGATACTTTCGAAGGCCTCCTCGTCAATCACTGAAATATCGGTCTTATGCAATTCCAATTCAGCAGGTAAAGTAAGGGGCAATCCGTAGAGACGCTGCGTTAAGCTTTTGCATTATATCCAATCTTGCTGCTCGACCGTACGCTCATGTACAATCTCACCGGTGTGCTTGGTATGCATGGGCTCAAAGAGCATCACCCACACCTCTTCGTTATGCTCGGTAACGGGAAAGTGCTCAATTCCCCTAGGCACGACGATCATTTCCCCTTCAGTGACGATTTCTGTTCGATCCCTGAAGTGCATATGAAGCGTACCCTTTATGACCATAAACAATTCGTCTTCGTGCTCGTGACTATGCCAGACAAACTCGCCCTTTAGCTTCGCAAGCTTCACGTATTGGCCATTAAGTTCACCAACAATTTTGGGCGTCCAGTGCTCCTCGAAGCTTTGAAATTTGGATTGTATGTCAATTGGCTTCATGCTGTGGTGTGCAGTATCTATTTGTTCTATTGCAAAGAAACATCAGCTATTGGATTTTGGCCCGATAAGATTTGGGTCACCCCGCGATTATATCCTAGCTTAGCCCTCATGTCAAACTTTGCAATGCTTGGCTCCGGATTCATCGGCGCCTTCTATACCCGATCCCTGCATGGCTACCGAAACAGTGACCGCGTCGTCATCGTGCAGAGCCGAAATGAAGAAAACCTTAAGCGATTTTGCGAGCAAAACGACGTACCTCGCTACACGACTGACATGCGAGCAGCAGTTGCAGATCCAGAGGTAGATCTGGTCATCATCGCGCTGCCCAATCACTTGCACCTTGAGGCAGTCAAGCTGTGTGCCGAGCTCAAAAAAGGTGTACTAATGACGAAACCTTTGGGTCGAAACGCTCAGGAAGCCTACGAAATGCTACAGCTCGTAGAGTCCTCCGGCATCTTCCACGGATACCTAGAGGACTTGGCCTACACACCGAAAACTATGAAGGCCGTCAAATCTGTACAGGAGGGAGCCATCGGTAAAGTAACCTGGGTGCGCAGCAGAGAAACCCACCCTGGACCTCATAGTGACTGGTTTTGGAACATGGAACTGGCAGGGGGCGGTGCCATCGTTGATCTGGGCTGTCACTGCATCGAGATCGCTAGAAACTACATTGGCAAAAATGTGAAGCCTATTGAGGTGATGTGTTGGGCAGATACACTGGTCAAGCCCATTGCTGCAGAAGACCACGCCATCGGACTGGTCAAGTACGCCACGGGTGCCATTGCGCAATTTGAGGTAAGCTGGGCTTTTCGTGGTGGAATGGACCTGCGAGATGAGGTCTCCGGAACGGATGGTACCATGTGGCTCAATCATTTTATGCGGACAGGCTTTGAGGTCTTTTCCGCTAGTGGACAAGGCGGATACATTGCAGAAAAAGGCGAAACCAACGCCGGCTGGCTATTTCCGGTAGGTGACGAGAATGTGGAATTGGGCTACACCAACATGTTCAACGATATGCTTAACCAATACGAGGCTGGAAATGAACCTATGGAAACGTTTTACGATGGCTATGTGGTCAATGCCATCATGGATGCAGCATACCGTTCGGCCAAAACCCGCGTCTGGGAACCTGTGCAGCTAAAAGAATGGCGAGGTGACGAGCAATCAGATCCGATAATGGAACTATCAGACTACGATGATCAGCACTACCTGGTCAAAGAGGAGCTACTGCCTGATGGGTCACAGAAGATCATTTTGAAGAACAAGGAGACAGGCGAATTCTCGCAGATCCACAAAGATCTCTAGCCAGAGCGCTCAAAAGGTAATCGTCTTGCCAAGGAGACTCTCATTCATACCCGATTCTTCGATGTCTTGGATACTGACCAACTTGGGTTTGCGAACCCGGAAAGCATAATTTGTGGCGAGCTCGGCGGCCTCAGATAAGTGCTTTCCGTCGGCTCCAGTTACCTGTCCCAGCAGCTCAACTCGCGAAGCTCTCGCCGCACGACGGTACTTGCCCATCATCAGTTTCATGAGTAATGCGAGTATGGGGGGCAATTTGACGCCGGTTTTTTGCATCTGAGAGGTATCCATATAAGCTACAGAGAGGACCTTTTTGGGACCCAGCCTGAGCGATTTAAGCAGTGTCTCACCTCCTATCACATCCAATATGAAATCCGGGGGTTTATCGCCCAATAGATCCGCAAAGTCATCTCGCCTATAATCAATGAAGCGATTGACACCTGTGGACACTAGAAATGCTTCGTCTCTCGAACTCCCATGTGCGATCACATCAGCTCCAAGCGCCAATGCCAATTGTACTGCCTGAAAGCCTACACCTCCACCAGCTCCGTGAATCAGAATACAATCACCTCTTTGCAGACCTAACGCAAGGATTGATTCATAGGCTGTCAGCAATGGCAATGCGATAGAGCCCGCTTCTAAAGGACTCATGTGACTTGGAATAGTCGCACAATCGGCAGCATCGATGACAATCTCTTCCGCCCAACTTCCAATGTCCGAAAACTTTCGATAGAAAAAGACCTGGTCACCCACTTTGAAACCATCTGCTTCAGGACCCACTGCTATCACCGCGCCCGCTCCATCCACTCCACCAATTTGAGGACTCTTGTACTTCAGACCAGGAAAGCCTTTCATCAGATCCATGTCTACAGGATTGATGCGACTTGCGCTCATTCTCAACTTCAACTGATTGACTCCAAGCGCCGGTGCATCGACTTCCAAAACTCTCATGGTCGAGAAATGCTTCCCAGGCTTGGTCCGAATGATGGCCTTCATAGATGTGTATTATGGGCATACAAAGTGCCCAATAACTTCCATTCTATCAAGTAGTCATTCTATAGCGACATAGTCAGCAAAAAGTGACTCTTGCTGATTAGGAGTCACTTAGGCTATGAAATATGCTGAGAAATATTTTAAGTCAGCGTTAACTTACCAGGATCCCATTGCACAATACGATTGCCGAAGTAACTGACGTTGGTTGCCAGCGCCGGTCCTGCGGCTCGCAAGCCAAAACTTGCATCTTCAACTATCTGCTTCCCGTCGGTCACCGCTGCGGCAAAGTTGGTCCAATGGTCAAGGTGATCACTGTAGCCCTCGGGCGTGCGATACAGTTGCTCGCCAGGCTCTGCCATCTTATAGCTCTTGGGGTACTTTTCTTCATACCACCTCTTATAGTCTGCCTGTTGCGCTTTACTAAACGTATTGTATGCATCCCATCCGCCGTAACCTGGCCCGCCGGAAATTTTGTTCTTTTTGACCTTGATATCACCCCACCCAATGGTCATGGTGCCTTCCGTACCGACAAGCTCAAGGAGGGAGCCACCACCGCCAGAGGCGACAAAGTTGACCCGGATCTGTAGATGAAATGCCGAATGGGTATCTGTGTCGCCATAGTCTACAACAGCCAACATCAAATCTGGCACATCCCGACCATCTTCCCAGAATTGCAGTCCTCCACTTGCGAATATGCGCTCAGGACCCAAGGTATCAAGCGTAACATGAAGGCCGGAGAAGAGATGAACAAAGAGATCGCCAGCTACACCAGTGCCATAATCTTGGTAGTTTCTCCAACGGAAAAAGCGAACAGGGTCGTAGTCCCTTTTGGGCGCATCACCGAGAAAGCCCTCCCAATCTACCGTCTTCTTAGATGCATCCGTCGGGATAGAGTACTGCCAGGCACCGAGCGCAGAGAATCGGTCGTTGTAGGTCTCCGCCATCACCAACTGGCCAATGGCACCCGACTTATAAATCTCAGCGGCCTTCTCGTACAGAATAGAGCTCACGAGCTGACTCCCTACTTGAAAAGCCTTTCCGGTTTTTTTCTCCGTGTCGATAACAGCTTGACCTTCTTCGAGCTTGTGTACCATCGGCTTCTCACAGTAGACAGCTTTCCCTTTATTCATGGCCTCGATGGAAATGCGGTCATGCCAATGATCAGACGTAGAGACCACTACAGCATCTATATCATCGCGATCAAGCACCTCTCTGTAGTCTCTGGTTGTCAGGAGCTTGGTACCAAAGGCCTCCTTGCTACTTTCCAGACGCCCATCGTACAAATCACAAACCGCTGCCAACTCCATACCAGGGACTTTCAAGGCAGACTGGACATTGTTGTAGCCCATAATGCCCATACCGATAGCGCCTAGTCGAATCTTCTCGGAAGGCGCAAAATGCTCTTTTCGTGACAACAAATAGCTCTTCTCTGGCCTTGCAGCGACCAAAGACGGAAGGGATGCCGCTACGATGCCCGTCCCTGCCTTCTTCAGAAAATTTCTTCTCGTTTTTTTCATCGTCTGTATCAAAATGTAAGTTCCAATCTACGCAATCGTCTGCTCTTTCTGATGGGTAGTTTGCTCAAAGCACGGCGTCCCGCGTTTCATTCGCTCCGGCTTCAACCTCAGACCTCCCTTAGCGGGACGAAGACATCCTCGCACGAATCCTCATGATGCGGCCCAAGCCATCGGTGGTCCAGGTATTCGTAGTGGTGCCGATCATCCAGCTGATATCCAGATTGGGGGAGCCATTCCTTGAAAACCCATGACCAAAATACGTGAAACTGCATCACAGTACCTTTATACAGAAATCGCGCCCAAGGCCCTCAGAAAGGGTAATGGCTTCCATATCGACCGGGGGATGTTGCTGTTCAGTAACCTCAACACAAGCCCACTTCGAAAATGCGGTATTAGGTGCCAAAGCTTCGAAATTCTCATAATACTGCACCGAATAGAACCCCTCACCCACCCGGCCGGCAATCTCACGAACGCGTGGGCGAAAGGATTGCCACAGTTCACGGGTTTGATTTTCTGCAAAGGACATGTCCGTTCGCATGCCTATAAGTCGCAACCGGTCCCTTCGTTCTATCTTCGCTTCCCAATCCATCTTCAATGCTTATTTCTCGCGATTCGCACGATTCCTAAGCAGATATAGATCCACTTTTTTAGCTATCCATTGTTCGGTTACAGCATCGTAGGCCGACCCCGGATATAGCATAAAGGCACCTAACAGCAGGTCCTCGTCGCCATCGCCGTCCACATCCCCCTTGTCCATCACTAACCACCGCCCATGCTCTGCTTCGTCGAACGTGTAGCTCTTAAAACGGAGTGCGTCTGTATCTTGGTTTTCGAGGAAGACGAAACCTTCGCGAGAAAGCTGACCAAACTCGGGGAAGAAGGCCAGGACTGCAAAATCAATGTCACCATCCAGGTCGTAGTCTGCCGGAAGTACACGCGTAGCGCCGTAGATCGGATAGAACCAACGCTCTTGATATTCATCAGGACCGACGCATTCAAAAAGACGGACACCGTGGTATGGCTTCGGAAAAACCGAGTAATCCGCATTGTCTCCGTTGGCGTAAACAATGTCAAGATCCCCGTCCTTGTCAAAATCCACCATTTCAAACCAACTAGATCCATACTCCGGACCGAGCTTGATCACCTGCTTTGTGCTAAAACTAAGGTTCTCCTGCTGATATAAGATGAAAATGCCTTCATTGCCTTGAGACGCCAATGCGATGATATCTTTTTTACCATCGGCATTCATGTCACGAACATCAAACTTAATCGTACCAGGTACAGGCAGTAGTGTCTGTTTATCATAGCGATTGCTCACGGGACGAAGCAAGGAAAGCTGACCTCCGTAGTTACCAAACTCGCAAACCAAAACTTCCTTTTGACCATCCTCATCAAGGTCGATCCGCCTGGAATATACTGGGCGCTTCAACCCGGACATGATGGTCCTCACCCTAGCACCATCGCTGAGGTGCACTTTGCCCAGTGCCTGGTCGCTGGGGTTCATATACCCCACTTCGGTGAACATGATGTCTTGATCGGCCTGATAGGTCATAACCGGCGATGCAAACAGATAAGGCAGCTTCTTTCCGCCGGGCCATCGAAGCACGTTGCCAAAGGCATCACCAATCACAAAATCCTTTTCATCCTCCTGGAAGTCCACATAGGTGATCGTAGACAATGCCACGGTATCCAACCGCACGGGCTCAATATCAAACTGCGTCAATCTGTCATTTCTTTGTGCACGAGTAAGAGCAACTGGTATGGAGTCGGGTGCTTGCGACACGACCCAATCGTGAAGTCGCTGCCATGAGATACTGTCGATCAGCGGCGATGAGGGGTAAGCTGCCGTGAGCTGCACTTCGCGCTGCTCCAGCAAGGAGTAGTTTGCCATTGGGTCATATCCTCGGTACCGGTAACCCAGTCGCGCAGCCATTTCAGGTAAGACTTTTGTATTCCAAATGGCCTTTGGCACGTGCGCTACCTCAGGTGACGCATGGCAACCTCCGCAATAGGCCGTGTACAACACTTCGGGGGTGGGCGTTTCTTTGG
>JBCCXG010000063.1:0-15494 GCA_039191945.1 Bacteroidota bacterium | reverse complement strand
GTTGGAGTAGTGAATAGAGCGCGAGACAGGAATCTCTCCGTAGCCTGAAGTACTTAGGCGCCAGATCCCCGGCTCGCCGCTGCATTGCAACAAAAAAGACAAACGAGACACAGCGCTCGAGGATGACGGCGTGATGGGTTCGCAAGGACTGTCTCAAAGAAACAGCGCAGCCAGCATTTCCTGAATTCAATCTACTCTTCACCTCCCCATGCTAACGGAGGTACTCCTGCTCCCCTTAGCCCCGATGGTACGGGTCCGCTGCGGGGCAGGGTGTGAGCAGCGCGGACAGCGGGCATGCCATCCGCTAGAAGCACCTCCCTGTCTGCTCCTAATCCTGATCCTCGTGACGCTCCAATATCTGACGTATCCCCACCAAAGGGATGAGTGTATGCAACGAAAAGTGCTTCAAGCCATGTCTCAACTCTACAAGTGCCAGCTCCAGCAGGAAGACATCCAGCATATTGGACAGATCCTCGGGATCCTTGGGCAGGAGCGGTAAATCCTCTACCTCTTCCATGTAGGCTCGCATGTAAAACTGTGAGATGTAGTGATACCACTTTTCTAGCCATGGCCGGAAGGTGCTGAAACCTTTCTCGCCTGCTTCCTCATTGTTGAAGATGGCTTCATAGGCGACATTGTGAAAAGAACGGATCATGCCTGCCAGGTCTCGGATTGCCGAGCGCTTCAGCCGCCGTTCGCTGTAGGTCTTGCCGGACTCTCCCTCAAAGTCAATGAAGACGAAATCCTGGCCCGTAAAGAGTACCTGCCTCAGGTGGAAGTCCCCGTGACAACGGATTTTCACAATGTCCAGCTTTTTGGCGTAGACCTTTTTCAAAACCTTGAGGGTCTGGTCCTTGCGCTCCAGTACGTACTGGGCATCCTCCTGTAGCAACTCGGGAAGATGCTTAATCTGCTTTTTGAGGAGCTGGAAAGATTCCCTTACCAGCGCCTGAAAAGAGGAAAAGAGGCCGCGCTGATAGTGAAGGGAAAACTCTTCGGGGCTGAAAACACTGTGATCCTCATCACCCATCAAGATGCGATGCAAGGCGCCGGTCCTTTGTCCCAATAGCTTCATATGTGTCGATGACAAAACACCGATCAACTCCATGTCTTCATCCTCCAACTCCTCTTGGGCGATCGGCACCGAGAGCGTACCCTTAAGGGGAGCTTTGGTCTCTGAGGTCTCACGAAGCTGGATCCGCTCGATGTACCGCTTGAGAAAATCGAGCAAGTACGACCAGGTATCAGTTTGGTATTCGATGGCCTCTTGCATCATGCCTAAGACCATGGAATCATCTGCACTCCACTCAAGTTGGATAGTAGCAACGACAGGCGAGATGTTCGGGAATCCTTTCTGATCGCCGACGTATCGCACAATCTCAAGGTCGGGATTGATGGCCCGATCAAGCTTGCGATAGACTTTCAGGTAGAAATCGTTGTTGTACAGCAACGAGGTATTGGCACGACGGCTGATCAATAGTCTGGCTTTTGGCTCGTTGTGCTTCTTCAGGTATTTTGAGATCTTCTTCTTCTCATCAAAGAACCCAAGTACACTGTCTTTGACTTCAATTCGCTTTTTGCGCCCAATGGAAAAGAAGAGGGCATCGTGCAAATGCTGATCAAAAAGGGCGTCGTACGCAAAGCCTTCCGAATCGCCGACCTTCGCCTCGAAGAAGACGGATTGGGGATAGTGCTCTACGATTCGGTTCTCTCCCTTTCGGCCAAAGGCAAACCCTACCTGGAAAAAGTCGGGCAGACCACTCTCATAGCTGACTTCCAGTACCAGGAGAAAGGATTCCATGCCCTCGTAATCCAGCGGGATCTTCTCGTAAACATGGACACTTTCGATCTTTCGATCCTTGGTCTTGAACCACTCGCTATGACGGACAAAGCCTGGGAGAATGTCGTGCTCGAAATGTTGGAGGTTTTCCCCCTTGAGTAGCCCTTTGAGTGAACTAGCCTCCAGGCGGAGTCCGTCTTCTTCTTTTTCGGCCGTTTTGTTTTGTAGCTCAAACCAGTGGTAGGCATACGGGCTGAGTGTAAAAGGGTAAGCTTCCGTTTCTGAGATCACTGGAAACTCGTTGCGACTGAAAACCTCAATGGGTACAGCGCCCGCGTACCCCTCCAACTCCAAAGCCACAGCCTCGGTAAAACGCGAAAGGTTGACCACGACCAGTATCGCTTGGTCCTCGTAAGTCCTTGTGAAGCAAAGCACCTTTGGGTTCTCCGAGTGGATGAACTCCATGTCGCCCCGACCAAACGCTTTGTACTTTTTCCGCATCTTGATGATCCTACGGGTCCACCAGAGTAGGGAAGAGCCATTGGACTGCTGAGTTTCAACATTGACAGCTTCATAGTGGTGCTCCGGATCCAGAATCATGGGCAAGTAGAGCTGCTGCGGGTTGGCCTTGGAGAATCCGCCATTGCGATCCGGGGACCACTGCATGGGGGTACGTACGCCGTCGCGATCCCCGAGGTAGAAATTGTCGCCCATACCGATCTCATCGCCATAGTAGATCACCGGGGTACCCGGCAGCGAATACAGTAGGGTGTTGATCAGCTCGATTTTCTTGCGGTTGTTGTTCATCAAAGGAGCGAGCCTTCGTCGCAGTCCAAGGTTGATGCGCACTTTCGGATTTTCTGCGTACACTTTATACATATAATCCCGCTCTTCGTCGGTCACCATTTCCAGGGTGAGCTCGTCATGATTTCGGAGGAAGATGGCCCACTGGCAGTTATCTGGGATGTCCGGCGTCTGATCAAAGATATCCGTGATGGGATATCGGTTCTCCATCCGCATGGCCATGAACATGCGGGGCATGATCGGGAAGTGATAGTTCATGTGGCACTCATCGCCATCCCCGAAGTAGCTGGCGGAGTCCTCCGGCCACATGTTGGCCTCGGCCAAAAACATCCGACCCGGATAGTTATCATCGAGGTGCTTGCGGAGCTTTTTGAGGAAATCGTGTGTTTCGGGAAGGTTTTCACAGTTGGTGCCTTCGCGCTCGTACAGGTAGGGCACCGCGTCCAGCCGGAAGCCATCGACGCCTGTCGCAGCCCAATAGTCAATGATCTTAAAGACCTCCTCCTGCACCAGGGGATTATCAAAGTTGAGATCGGGCTGATGATGGAAAAATCGATGCCAAAAGTACTGCTTGGCAACATTGTCGTAGGTCCAGTTGGAGAGCTCCGTATCCTGGAAGATGATTCTGACCCCTTTGTACTTATTGGGATCGTCTGACCAAACATAGTACTCTCGCTCCGGGGATCCTTTGGGGGCTTTTCTCGCTCGCTTGAACCAGGGGTGCTGATCAGAGGTGTGATTGATGACCAGCTCAGTAATGACCTTCAGGTTCCGTTCGTGTGCCGCTTTTACAAATTTCTTGAAATCGCGAAGTTGGCCGTAGGCGGGATTGATGGTGTAGTAATCCTGGATATCGTATCCATCATCTCTTTGTGGGGAAATGTAGAACGGCAGCAACCAAATGGCCGTGACTCCCAGCTCCTCCAGATAATCCAGTTTGGTGAGAAGGCCGGCAAAGTCTCCGATGCCATCTCCATTGGCATCCATAAAGGCCTTAATATGTAATTCGTAAATGATGGCGTCTTTGTACCAAAGCAAATTGCCATCCTCAGCCGTCTTGTTTCGCTTTTTCAATAGGTTCCGAGTAAGAGATGTACGAAATCAAACCCCATAGCTAATAAGAATATGCCCGATTGTCAACATTTGAGCGCCAATTTGGTAGCGATCTGTTCCGGAACAACAATCGAAAACGCGTAAGCACATCTGTCCGCAAATCTCGGGCGCATACCCTCCCTGTATGCGCCTCGTAGCCCGAAAGGTATTATCTTGCTGGTCACAATATTCAAAAGCGCCATGTTGAGGATTATAAATAAGGTTTTGGTGGTGCTATTGCTCTTGAGCACACATGTAGCTTGGACCAACCAACCGACCACTATCCGGTTGCTCTCCACTCAAGACCTATCATCAAGACCCGCCATAACTTATGCTCCGCTGTTTCTGGGTCCTGAGAGATCACTTACATGGCCAGAGAGGAGCGAGATCTTGCAACTGGAGTTGACGCGAAACCGAGTGGTCCAGCTACAGTTGGGTGACCTTTCCATGGCGCTGTATCTCCGACCGGGAGATGAGCTCAATATCAACCTCAACGGATCGAATTCGTTGTTTGAGGCGACTTTCGGAGATAGCCAGGCAGACAAAAACAATCGCTTCTTTTGGAGCTATCAGCAGGAATTCGAGGAGGTTTTGAATCCCAATCGGATACAGGAGAGGATATCGCAATTACCTCAAATCGATGATTACGAATTTGAACTCTTCGATCAGGCCAAGGCACTGAAAACGCATATTAATGGCTATGAGCAAAAAGGTGAGTTGTCCGACGATTTCACGGTTTTCCTCTCAGATGAGCCTAAACTATTCTATTGGGGGCGATTGTTTGCCCATCCTGTATACAGCAGCGGTGGAGGGATCCTCAATATCAAAGGCATCCCAAAAGTGATGTATGAAAACTTTGACGCTCAGTTGCTGTCCGTCGGTGACCTCAATTCGCAGGAATTCCAGCAACTTGTAAGGTTCTACACGGCGTTTGCCACCGCTTCATCGAATGACTTTCAACCGATTGATGTGGACCGTTTTCTCCCTCAATTCTTAGAGGTGAGTTCGTCTCTGCTGGCAGGGGAAGAGCTGGCTTTTGCGGTGACCAATATCCTGTTGAGGAACGGCAACAGCTTCCCATCGCCCGCCTTGCGCCAAGGCTTGGGGAGAATGAAACGCATTGAGGAAGCAGACGATTACGTCGCCTTGGTCAGCGCCTCGCTGAAAGACCGGATGAGCGAAAAAGAAAGTACACCGGCAAAGAAGAAAAAGACGAAAGCCAAGGTGAAACACAATGTGGCCTTCTTCGATGCAAAGGGTGAATCGGTTCGGTTGGAAGACTATGCCGGGAAAGTCGTCTATGTGGACTTTTGGGCAGGCTGGTGTGGTCCTTGTCGAAAACAATTTCCCTACACGAAAAAAATGAAGGCCCAATTTTCTGAGAAGGAGCTGAAGGAGATTGTATTTCTATACATCTCCATTGATCGCAGCGAGGAGGCGTGGCAGGCAGCGGTAGAGAAGCTTGAATTGGAAGGAGAACATCTGTTTTCTCCGGGAGGGTGGCGCTCAGATGCTTGTTCTTATTTCGGGATCAGCGCGATCCCTCGATATATGATTTTGGACAAAGATGGGACCATCGCCTATCCTGACGCACCGAGACCGTCCAGCCCTGAGACCCTCGGAATCCTGAAGCGATTGATAGCGGAATAGACTTCAAATAATCCCTGCATAGGCCGGATGACTGCACCGGAAAATCTTTGAGCTATCTTGTTCCAAAGGATGGATCAGAGATTGACCAGTCATCACGTGAATTTGCCATGACCAAAACCATGTACCTCATTAAGTCCGATTCCGAGAAGGACCGGACGCAGTTTTGCAGCAATGTAGAATCAATCGTAGTATCTATGGCTACCAGGCAGGACATCCACGGCCTGAAGTACACGATCACAGCTCAACAGCCTCCGAAGCTTACGGTGATTCCATTTCACCAAGGGCTACTGGCATCTATTTCGGTATATGGTTCATTGGGCGCTAAGGAGACGGGTTTACAGGAAATGCCCGGTTTCGTGGGGGCTTTCGAGGTGGAGGAAGCATATCCCATAGCCTACGACAAAACCTGGCCCGACAATGAACCCACACCGGGTGTCAATCTCGTGACACTGTTCAAAAAACGCCCAGATATCGACTACGCCACTTTCCTCGACCGCTGGCACAACGGCCACACTCCACTTTCGCTAGAGATCCATCCGATGTGGAACTATTCAAGAAACGTCGTTAAAGCGCAAATAGCAGGTAACGAGGCATTCGATGGCATTGTGGAGGAGCACTTTCGTACGCGCTCTGACTTGCTCAATCCAATTAAATTCTTTGGTAATGCCTTGCGCATGATTCCCAACATGTGGAGAGTATACGCTGACGTGAAGCGATTCATCCATTACCCCACAATAGAGACTTATCTGGCCACTGAGTATCATGTGAAAAGCCTGGCGACCCCGAGTTAATCATACCAGTCGCCGCCTTCGGCGATCATCTCCGCACGCAAAGCCATCATTTGCTCCTTCATTCGATCGACCCGCTTGGGATATTGTAAGGCAACGTCATTGCGCTGACCCGGGTCGTTGCTAACATCAAATAGCTCGAACTCATTGATCGTCTGTTGTAGCAAATAGTCTTGATGACCTCGCTGAAAGCCCCATTGCGCCCACCTGGGTTCGCCCTCCGCAGGTTTGAGCTTGGCGTGCTCCCGGGTGTCGTATACCTCCTCATAAGGCAACTTCTCGTTGTACCCTAAAAGCACCCAATCCCCCTCTCGAAGCATAGCTACCGGGTCGTGAAAATATCGGAAGTAGAAGACCGGCTCAGTGCGATAGACACTCGGGGATACGCCCAAAGCCACCGCACTGAGGTCCATACCGTCTAGTCGCTTAGGAGATGGATCCTCGATGCCAAGTAGGCCCGCAAGCGTCGGCAAAATATCCACGAAGCTCCCCAACTGTCGCGAACTGCTTCCAGCTTCAATTTTGCCATCCCAACGCAACAAAAAAGGCGTTCGTAGGCCCCCCTGATAGTTGAACGCTTTCCTTCCTCGGAGACTGCTGTTGGAGCCTTCCAGGTACGATCCATTATCTGAGGCAAAAAGGACAATCGTGTTTCCCAAGAGAGCTACGGACTCCAGGTAGTCAAGCAATCGCCCAACCGCATAATCCATATTCTCCACCGCTCCATAGTATTCTTCATTGTAGGTGTGGCGGGACTTGAGTGAGTCCGGCGCGGCTAAGGGAGCATGGGGCTCGTGAAACCACACATTCGCGAAGAAAGGTCGGTCCTTCCCCTCTTGCTTTTTTAGCCAGCTCAGCGTTTCATCGACCACCAAGTGGCTGGAGTAACCATCGAGCTCTCCAACAGATTTACCGTTTCTGACAAAGTTGTTGGGCTTGTGATGGGACGGAATGGCGTTGTTTTCCGTATAAAAGTAGTGGTCAAAACCCTGATCAGCGGGTGAGGGGATGTCTACTCCTGCTCCCAGGTGCCACTTGCCAAAGTGCCCATTCACGTACCCCTCCTTTCTTAACATGTCTGCGATCGTCACCTCTTCTTCGCGTAGGTGCATGGGGTTGGACGTTGGTATCCAATTGTAAATGCCTAGCCGCGTGCAATTGCGACCGGCAATCAGGGCAGCTCGAGAAGGTGAACATACGGCCGCTCCAGAGTAAAAGTCATCAAAGCGCATCCCTCCTTCGGCAATTCGATCGATATGTGGTGTCTCGCAAGTGGGGGGTCGTTCGATAGAGAGAGGTTCCAAATTTCGGAAGGCCGTGACGTCATAGTAGCCCATATCGTCAGCCAGGATCAAGAGCACATTGGGTTGCTTACGGTCGCAGCTGACAAGCAGTAGCCCCAAAAGCAGCACAAGCATGGATGCAGGTCGAAGCATCATTGCTCAATTACTCATTTGAGGGATATACCATTGATTGGAGGACTGATCCACGCCTCCGGACATCTGTTCCTGCACGGCACGATCCACGATGAAGAGACCGACATTAGCCATTTGCTCAAAGTCATCCATCCCCTCGTTGGGAAAATTTTGCCGCGTTCGGTGAATGAAGAATTGGTCTGAGAGGGGTACATCAAACTGATCCTGAAGGGCCTCAGCGCCTAGCATGAAGCCGATCAGTCCACCCCAGGTAGCTGTGGGATTGTCCGAATCCCAGCCGCTGAGCGCCCCGATTTTCACTGTCTCTTTGAAGTCTCCCTCTCCGTAAAAAAGACTGACTAGGCTTGCGGCAAAATTGATCCCAGCAGCGAAGCAGCCATTGCAATAGAGACCTCTCGAAGTGATACCATAGCCGTCGGCCTCTTCGACCTGGTATCGTTGATAGACCGCATCTCGAGCCTCCTCCCACGTAACTCCGCTTTCATATTTCGACTTCACAAAGTCGTACATCTTGGCAGAATAGCTGGTATCTGGGAGGTGTTCCCGCGCTTGTGTGGCCATCCAATTGAGCTGGGCTCCAGTAGATGGCCAGGTCCCTGGCACTGAGGCGAGGGAATGCATAATGACGTAAAACTCCGAAATCCAAGCGGCATTGTCCCTTGCGGTGGTTCGAATCGGAAGATGCGCCATCTTAAGGGCCACCTCTGGTCGAGCTGGGGCAAACAGCCCAAAGATCTCCGTGGTCAGCTGCGCATCGATCATTTCATAGTGCTCGTTGCGATCTGGGGCGCTGGTCTCCGGTGGAGCTACACCTTCCAACATGAGATCGAATGCGCGCTGGTTGGAGACCCACAGAAAGTTTTCCTCGTCGGCCATGATATGTTTGAGCCAACCGTCTCGGATTTGGGCGGGAGTCAATAAACTTGTCTCGTTGGCATAGAGCAAACTTTGGTACATGTACTCGATATCCGTATCGTCGTCTGCACCCCAAGCTTCGCTGGTATCCCTCAGCACGAAGTCAATAGTGGTCGACCACGGACTTGGCTCGGTAGAGAAGATATTGGGAATGTCCACCTTGCCCCAATCCTCCCGAGTGTAGAATGCGCCTGTCTGGATTTCACCAATGCTACCCACCTTATCCATCTCAGTAACCAAGCCCGTCCAGTTGGCAATGCACTGACCTAGCCAGAAACCTTTCAACTGGTTGTGATACTGTGCTCGATCAAGGGAGATATCCCCAGAGGATGAAGTGTAGAGCTCATAAGCAAGCTTCGGATCAAAAACTCCCTGAGGGCTCTTTGGTCCCTGACAGGAATAAAGCGTGTACAATACAACAAACAAAAGGCTGGATCGCATCATGATGACTCGGGTTTCTTCCCATGAAAATAGTTCATTTGACCCACCTGACCGCCTGCTCTTTCCTAGTCAGGAGTAGGCTTTGCCAACATGGAAAAAAACGCATATCCTCCCACTGCATGCTACCGGATGATTAACGATTGGGACTGATCTATTCTTTCAAACAACGGTGTAACAAAGTGATTTTCAATGAAAGCGGTTAATAATCAGGGGTTTCAAGCTAAAAAATGCCCGTTCATGCGTTGCCTTTTCATGATTTTCATTATCTTCATTAGGCTATGACAATCACTCTGCTCACTACTCAGGTGGATGACGGCTTCTCCGGCAAGCTGCCTTTCCATATTTATCCGAAAGAACTCCATTCCCGGAGCCGACGGGATCTTATGGATGAGGCCTATAAGCTGTGTGATGATGCCTTCCCCGATGGCAGGTATTATCAGCTGCGAATTATAGAGAAAAAAAGCTGATGCCGCCACCTGAATTCCGACCACCACGCGACCTCACCCCAGCCAATCGGTGAGCAGGGATCGCTACGTGCCGCCGAAGACTCTCACAACCGCCATTCTGTCTGTATTTACCAAAAGGGCTTAAAAGAAGTCTGTCACATTGTCCGATATCGAGCATAGGAACCGGGTGGCTCAAGGTTTGATAGCTACAAGCTGAACCATAGTGGAGCAGAGATGAATTTCAACAATTACACCATAAAATCACAAGAAGCCTTACATAAGGCAACTGAGATTGCATCGGGTAATGGCCAGCAGGTGATAGACACAGGACACCTCTTGCAGGCCATCATGCAATCGGACGAAAACCTTATTTCCTTCTTGCTCAAGAAAACGGGAACGAACCGAGCATTGGTAGACGGCAAAATCGATGAGCTCATCAGTGGCTACCCCAAGGTATCCGGCGGCCAGCCCTACCTTTCGAGTCCTGCACATCAAGCCTTGCAAAAGGGAGAGCAATACCTAAAGGACTTTGGCGATGAATATGTGGCCGTGGAGCACATCTTATTAGGGCTACTTGCAGGATCGGACCAGATCGGACAGCTTTTGAAAGACGCAGGATTCGACGAAAAAAGCCTCATTGCAGCTATCAAAGAACTCCGAGGCGGCAGTACAGTCGATGATCCCAATGCTGAATCAAAGTACAGGTCCTTGGAGCGCTATTCTAAAAATCTCAACGAACTGGCCAAGAAGGGCAAAATCGACCCTGTCATAGGTCGTGATGAAGAGATCAGACGGGTATTGCAGATTCTTTCGAGAAGGACAAAAAACAATCCTATGCTGCTAGGAGAGCCAGGGGTAGGTAAGACAGCGATCGTGGAGGGCATGGCCCAGCGTATTGTCGATGGTGACGTACCCGAAAATCTGAAGTCCAAGACCATTATTTCTCTGGACATGGGCTTACTGGTTGCGGGCGCCAAATACAAAGGGGAATTTGAGGAACGACTCAAGTCGGTGATCAAAGAGGTGACAGACAGCGATGGTGAGATCATTCTTTTCATAGATGAGATCCATACCCTGATCGGGGCAGGGAGTGGCGGCGAGGGAGCCATGGATGCCGCGAACCTCCTGAAGCCAGCCTTAGCCAGAGGCGAGCTGCATGCCATCGGTGCAACCACCCTGAAAGAATACCAGAAGTACATCGAAAAGGACAAAGCCCTTGAGCGTCGATTCCAGGCAGTTACCGTGGATGAACCGAGTGTGACCGATGCGATTTCCATCCTTCGGGGCATCAAGGACAAGTACGAAGTGCACCATGGGGTCCGCGTCAAAGACGACGCAGTCATTGCAGCCGTAGAGTTATCCAATCGATACATCTCCGATCGGTTCCTTCCCGATAAAGCCATCGATTTGATGGATGAGGCCGCATCGAAATTGCGCATCGAAATTGACTCGCTGCCAGAGGAGTTGGATGAGCTTAACCGCAAAATCATGCAACTCGAGATTGAACGCGAAGCTATCCGCAGGGAGAAGGACAAGACCAAAGAAGCAGAACTCAGCAAGGAAATCGCCGATCTCGAGGGAAAACGAAGTGATCTTCGTGCTAAGTGGGAAAATGAGAAAGAAGTGATCCAGGGCATCCGCCAGGAAAAGGAAAATATCGACGCTTTCAAAACTGAAGCAGAGCGCCTAGAGCGATCAGGAGACTTGGGCAAAGTAGCGGAGATCCGATACGGTAAGATTGTCGAAGCAGAGCAAAAGCTTGAGCACTTCAAGCAGCAGCTGATGGCAATGCAAGATGGGCAGTCGTTGCTAAAAGAAGAGGTGGATAGCGAAGACATTGCGGAAGTAGTAGGAAAGTGGACTGGAATTCCCGTAAGCAAAATGTTGCAAAGCGATCGGGAGAAATTACTTCAGCTGGAGGCCGAACTCGGTCGGCGGGTGGCAGGCCAGCAAGAGGCGATCGCAGCTGTATCTGACGCCGTGCGCCGGAGTAGAGCGGGGCTTCACGACCCGAAACGACCGATTGGCTCATTCATCTTCCTGGGCACCACAGGAGTAGGTAAGACCGAGTTGGCCAAAGCGCTAGCGGACTATCTTTTCAACGATGACAATGCGATGGTCCGGATCGATATGTCAGAATACCAGGAGCGACATGCGGTGAGTCGCTTGATAGGAGCGCCTCCCGGATATGTAGGTTACGACGAAGGTGGACAACTGACCGAAGCGGTGAGGCGCAAGCCCTACTCGGTCATCCTTTTGGATGAAATTGAAAAGGCACATCCGGACGTCTTTAACATCCTACTCCAAGTATTGGATGACGGTAGGCTGACTGACAATAAAGGTCGAATTGCCAATTTCAAGAATACGATTATCATCATGACCACCAACATTGGGTCGCATTTGATCCAGGAGAACTTTCAGAAACTAGAGGTGTGGAACAAAGATGAAATCCTGGAGGAAACCAAAGGACAAGTGTTCGAGCTACTAAAGCAGTCGGTACGTCCTGAGTTCCTCAATCGTATCGACGAGACCATCATGTTTCAACCGCTGAGTCAGGAGGACCTCCAGCAGATTGTGGGTATTCAGTTCAAGCTGATCCAGAAGCGATTGGAGGATAACGGCATTAAGATTGAAGCTGACAGCAAGGTGCTGGCACATCTGGCAAGGAGCGGATTCGATCCACAGTTCGGTGCCCGACCTTTGAAGCGTGTTCTCCAGCGAGAGATCCTCAACGAACTGTCCAAAGAGATCCTCGCGGGTCGAGTGGCCAAGGAGGCGGTCATCGGTGTCACCTTGAGTGACCAGGAAACGATAGAGTTCATCAACCTTGATGAGATAGAGGTTGAGTAACAACAAAAAGACGGGGCCCGACAATGGGCCCTTTTTTTATCATCAACCACGACTTCTGATCCCGGGAATCTTGGAATAATTCATTTTTTTCCGGATCTTTTTAGAACATTAAACGGTTTAAATAGAAAGCTCCATTATGACTGCAAAGGAAATTCAGGCACAGATTGAGGATTTGGAAAATAAGTTAACCGGGGACATGTTTCAGGACATGGACATTCGCGATAAAATCCATAACCTCAAAATGAAGCTAAATGGAACTAAGCCCATGAATTCGGAAATCGACTGCGTGGGCTGCGGTAGTTGAGGTTTTTTGCATAATTATAGTTGTTTGTTAGGCGGCCCTATTTCGATAGGGCCGTTTTTTTATGCCCATTGGGGAAACCCCTCAATGATTCCGTTGTCCTTAAGGCATGGAAATTTGGAAGCTCCCCATCTTCGCATTGGTGATCATCCTGATGACAAACCACGCCAGGGCACAACAACCAGCCACCGAGCAAGACATCCCTTATGATTACATCGCGGACTATGGTGACCACAATGCTCCGCACTGGGCACTCGCTCGTCAGGATTCCAAGTACGGATTCATAGACCGCGCAGGTCAATTGATCGTCCCGCTCGATTACGACAAGATCTGGCGATTTGATGAAATTGGTAGCGGACTTGCACTCGTGCAGCAAAATGGCTTTCACGGATTGCTGCACCGGTCGGGAGTGGTGGTGCTTCCCCCCTGCTACGATCGGATATATCCGTTTGGCGAGCGACAGCACAACTGGGCCCTGGTGGAGAAAAACGGCCTTTTCGGCTTCATCGATCGCTCAGGAAATGAGGTTGTAAAGGCTTCCTATGACCATATTTCGGACTTTAGTCGCGAAGGTGTACGGTGGGCCAAGGTAAAAAAGAATGGCCTCTACGGCTTTATTGATGTCGATGGCTCCGAAGTGGTAGAGCCTAAGTACTCCAGGATCTTCGCGTTTGGTCGACACTCGCCATGGGGCAAAGTGGAGGCCGACGGGCTTTTAGGATTCATCGACAAGAGAGGGGTCGAAGTGGTCGCACCAAAGTATGAATCCATCTCATCTTTTGGAAACTACGCCGAACACCTGGCCAAAGTCTCAGAAAACGGCATGTACGGCTTATTGGCTCGGAGTGGGCAAGAATTGGTCGCCCCACAATACGAAAGTATCGGCCGCTATGGACAAAAGCGGCACAACTGGGCGCTAGTACAGAAAAACGGATTGTTCGGTTTCATTGATCTGCAGGGCAAAGAGGTCGTACCTCCGCAGTATGAAGAGATATCGGGCTTTAATCGAAACGGCAACAAATGGGCACAGGTCAAGAAAAATGGCTTAAGCGGATTCATCAACTGGACAGGCCAGGAGGTAGTGACCCCTTCTGTATGGGACAACAGTAACTATTACCTCGATTTGTCAACCTACTACTCTTCCCGTGGGGACCATCATGATCAGTTGGGAGCGGTGAAGCACTATGAAGTGAGTACCTTCATTGAAGGTCACGCTGTGATCCGTGACAAACGCACGCTCAAGCTGGGCGTAATCAATGAGGACTTTGACTTGGTAGTACCCGTCAACCATCGAAAAATCCTGATTGGCCACGAAGGACAAATCCATGTATGGTAAAGGCCGCCAACGAACAGACGGCCTTCGAAATATCTCTTAAAATACGGATGCGAAGAGCTCTTGCATTTTTTGCCAGGAAGCTGCGTCCGCTTCGGCATTGTAAGCCAAAGGCAATCCGAATTTCTCGCCATTGGCATCTGCCTCCTTGCTCGTGAAGCTGTGCACAGCCCCCTCATAAGCCACGTACTCATAGTCTGCACCCACAGCGTCCATCGTCGTCTTGAATGCGTCAATAGACTCCGCAGGAATAAAGGGATCATCCGCGCCATTGCATACCAGGATCTTGGCGCCAGGTGCGGTCTCTGCCTTGATCGGGAAGTTCAGTCCACTATGAAATGCGGCCACTGCATCAAGGTCATAACCCGCATTGGCCATGTTCATCGCCACCGTGCCCCCGAAGCAGTAGCCAATGGCTGCAATCTTGCTAGCATCCACCTGGGGATGATTCTTCAGTGCCTCCAAGGCAGCCTCAAACTTCTGCTTGGCCACGTCAATGTTCGACATCACCATCCCGGCAAACTTTCCTGCGTCCTCGGGATGATCAGCCACTTGGCCGTCGCCGTACATGTCCAGTGCAAACGCGACGTAACCTAAGTCGGCCAACATATCAGCGCGTTGACGGGCGTAGTCGTTATGTCCCCACCACTCGTGGATCACGAGGACTCCAGGCACTTTTTGGTCTCCCTCCACCTTGGTAGCAAAGTAGCCCTGCATATTGATCGTGTCAGCGGTGTACGTAAAAACTCCGTTAGGAACTGCTGTTGCTGGTTCTTCCGTAGCTTCGTCGGCACTTTCTTCGCTTTGGGTGGATTGTGGCCCTCCACAGCTACTTGCGGCGACAAGCGCCAGGGCTTGGAATAGTGTATATAGTCGGTTCATCTGTTAGTATTTTCAGTAAACGTACGCATTCCTACCGGGTCAAACACCTTCCTGTCTGCGGAACCTGTCACCGCATGACATTTTGGTAATTTTGGTGGGTACTTTTAACGCAATTCTAAAACGGCAGGCTGACCGACGATGCCGTTTACATTGACAGCACTTACTTCTACTGACTGCCCATCCACCTTGCCAACGAATTGAGTGCCGTAGACCCTAGCCACGTTTTGACCATCAAGCTTCACATCATAGGCCACGACCCAGCTGCCCTTTGTGTCGTCCATGCTAGGTTCCCAATGGAGCTTACCCCCTTTCATCTGCAAATTGGAAGGTACGGAAGGCGGCGTATTGTCCGGAGCTAGCGCTTCACCCATCATCAATGCTTCTATTTCCTTCGCAATCAGCTCCTTGCTTCGCTTCTTTTGTATGTAGCCCTGCCTGGCAGACGGGTGCTCTTCCCACTGGCATTGGCCATCTTTAGTGAGAGTGATCTTACCCCCCAAGGTCGCTTCGTAGTTATTGCTCTCCCCAAGCAATGCGTAGTGAAGGGCGCATTGATCATTGCTGTGACGACTGATGTCTTCACTGCCTCCCCGCTTGTCGAAGTGATACTCATAACTGCGACGGATGATATGGCTTGTGGGCAGTTGCTTTAACCCCTGCCCGGTCATTACATTGCCATAGTTCGCATCATAGTAATCACCACAGCCCACTTCCCACCCCGAGGCGATGAACGGGGCCTCGCAGTTTTCTATTACGTAGCGGCACATACGGTTGCG
>JBCCXG010000062.1:0-15543 GCA_039191945.1 Bacteroidota bacterium | reverse complement strand
GTGCAAAACGACCCTTTTACCCTCTGGGTGCTGGGGCGTCAGGTTCTCGGCACCGTCCATCCAAAAGTCATATTCCTTTTGGATCGCCGGTAAGTACTTCAAGGCCCGATCCATCGAGGTGTGCTGGATGAACAAGTTGACCATCGAAGAGAAATAAGGGGGCTGGCTGCGTCCTAGGTAATAGGTGCGATTCCCATTGGGAATGAAGCCGACCGTATCAATGAGATAGGCGAAGTTATCGAGCATAGACTCAACCAAATCAATCCTTCCCGATGATCCGAGACCAATCATGGTAAAGTAGCTGTCCCAGTAATACACTTCCCGGAATCGTCCACCTGGCACGACATACTGCTCCTGCATGGGAATCAAGGTGGTGAAAGGAGGCTGGTCACGGGTCGATCGAGTGAGGTAATCCCAATGAGTACTCAAGTGCTCTTTGATCGGTTTGTCCGTATCCACCTCCCTGGCTTCCCCAGCGTAGGGTGGATCAAAATTGGCCTTGACAAAGGCTTCCAGATCGAAAGAACTTCGATCCCTCTCTGTCACGAATCGCTTTAGAATGGTCTCGGGAGATTGTTTGGGCGTCCAGTCCACAAATGTCTTGCTGTCCTCAAAGATGCCTGCCATCTGTACATCGTCGAAGAGTGGCTGTAGTTGCTCCCAGGGTAGATAGTAAGTGGGCGCATTGCTCACCTCTGGAGCGGAGGGTGTCGAGCAGGCCACCGCCCAAAGCAAGGTGGATAGAAACAGTAGTTTTTTCATAGATCAGCGTGGGTTCAGTTCATCGCCTGCTGGTTGTTTTTGCGCGTCTTCAGGTTGGCCACTATGAACTTCCCAACTTCTTCCCCCTGGTCCACACCATTGTCAATGGCCATCATGTAGTGAATACCACCATACAATCGGCTGATCGCCGCCTCCTCTGAAGCTGCGAGGAAAGAATCGAACTGACGCTCAGTCAGACCGTACTCGACTTCTGTGGTGTCGTTGAAGGCGAAGTTATCTCCATAGTAATCGGTCAAAGTAATGGCCGCGGCCCTTGATATCACGCTGTGCCCACTGGTGTACTCAGGAAATGGTGGCGTCTGCAAGAGCGGTACCCACTCCTCATCGAGGTACTGATTGATCAGCGTCTCCGGTCGGACAACAATGCTGCGCCACTTCTCATCCCAACAACTAATAAAAGCATCGAACAAAGCAATGGAGGTTCGCGTGTAGACTTCGATGGTCTCATCAAATGAGTTCCCTGCCTGACGGGTTGCGATCGCGCAAATACCCATCCAATGGCCCCCAGGCGTGATCTTCTTCGTAGCAAACATAGCGTGCCCACGATGGTGAGAAACGTAGGGGTTGCAATCCCAAAACTTGGCAATCTCCTGTTGCTCCTCATCCAGGTTCCTACCTACCTCGTACACTTCCATCAACTGCCGGTGAAACTCTGTGCCCTCTTCCATGCTGAACGCTTCAGGATCCACGGGCTCGAACTGCCCAGCACTATCGATCACTAGCGTTCGGATGTCTCTCCAATGGGGTTCGATGCCCTCCATGTAATCGGGCGGAGTCGGTTTCCACTTCGAACTTTCGTCCATCACGGTGTACTTGGGGAATGTCCGTGTCTGCTTGTACATGTCCTTGTCCGCCCAGGCCAGCACATGATCCGCCACTTGCTGCCCATAATTGAGGGAAGCACTCCTAGTAGATCGGGGCAGACCGTGATCTGAAAGGCGCTTATACAACTGCTGGGTAAAACTTTCCATTTTGTCCTCTGAAAAAATGAGGGTCTTGCCCACTGTGAGGAAGGCATGCAAGCTGGCCAGGTGCAGGTCGACATCTTCTGAAGGGGCAGGCGCTTCTTCTAACTCGGAGATCTGCCCCGCCATCGTTTGATACTTGTCCGGGAAGGCATGCCGGATCACCTCATAGGCAGCAATGTTGGGATAGGCATACACTCGGGCAGCAACAGGTGGCGAAAAGATATCATATACAATAACGTCGGTCAGTCGCTTCATCGCTGCCTGATAGGTCTCTGGGTCCTGGAGGATTTGTTTGTAAGACTCATCTTTCTCGCAGCTAAAGGCAATGAACGCAAAGAGTAGGAAAAAGAGTGACTTTCTCATCATGGCTTGTGGATTGTATTCTTCTTCTGTAGCAAACACAAAGATGACCATAAATGGTCTAAAGAAATTGTCAAAATATGAATGACAGATGTCACAATTACCGCAAAGTCATTGAGAGGCCTCGTGAAATCGTTTGCATTACGAATTTGGAAAAATGTGACTTACTTACAAGTGAAGTTTAGGGACATTGCACTGGAGCAGTCGCTTTATCGGAAGTAGTGAAATCGAGGCGAAAAGCAGTGGGTCCGGCTTAGGGATCGTGGGCAGAGCGAAGGCCCGATGCAATCGGTGGGGGAGAGCCCGACCATGAAGTGAGAGAATCCGAATTCTCCGTTATTGACAAATGGTCCTTCTCTACTTCATGGGAAGCCCATAAAGAAGGAGCAAGATGATCTTGCCTGAAAAGGAAATGATTTTAAGCTCCTCTTCACGGCAGACCCTGAAAAAGGAACACTTAACCTCCCTAAGTAGGAAGTGAGTTTGGGTCCGAAGCAGGGGTAGGCCCAAATGATGATGAAAAAACGAAAGAACAGATGAAGTTTCTTGGAATAGATGTGGGTAGTTCGTCGGTGAAGGTAGCGCTCCTCGATGGGGCCACGGGCAAGGCGCTGGCGCAGGGATTTCACCCCAAGAGTGAAATGCCGATGGAGGCAAAAGAGGCGGGTTGGGCCGAGCAGCATCCACAAATGTGGTGGGAGAGTCTACTGGCGGCATTGAGTGCGCTCAAGGAACAAGCCAGCCTGGAGGATGTCTCGGCCATCGGTATCTCTTACCAAATGCACGGTCTTGTTGCCGTAGATGCTCAGCAGCAACCCGTGAGACCATCGATCATCTGGTGTGACTCGCGAGCCGTTGAGATTGGGGAGTCCGCCTTTCAGGCAATTGGCGAGGAGACCAGTCTGTCCCAACTGCTCAACTCACCGGGCAACTTTACCGCATCCAAGCTGGCCTGGGTGAAAGCCAATGAGCCTGAACTGTACAGCAACATTGCAAAGATCATGCTTCCTGGTGACTACATTGCCATGCGGCTGACGGGCGAGATCAGCACCACGGCCACGGGTTTGTCAGAAGGAATTCTCTGGGACTTCCGGGACCGCACAGTCTCAAAGGACGTGATGGGCCACTATGCATTTGACGACGCACTGATCCCTGAGATCCGACCTACGATCGGTGAGCAGTGCAAAATCTTGCCGGAGATGGCCGCGGAGCTGGGCATCAATCCGAACGCCATCATCAGCTACCGAGCAGGGGACCAACCCAACAATGCTCTGTCACTCAATGTACTCGAGCCCGGCGAAATCGCTACCACCGCCGGAACCTCGGCGGTCGTCTACGGGGTGGCGAATCACAACTGCTATGACACCGGACAGCGAGTGAATACCTTCCTGCACGTAAATGATACGAACGAGCAACCTCGAAACGGCATCCTCCTCTGCGTAAACGGATCAGGAATCTTGTACAGCTGGCTCAAAAATCTTCTCGGATTGGGCTACGAGGAAATGAACAACCATGCCGCTGAGGCTCCGATAGGTGCCGACGGTGTGAGCTTCTATCCTTTTGGGAATGGGGCGGAGCGTGTGCTCGTCAACAAGAATCCGATGGCGAGCCTTTGGAACATCAACTTCAACCTGCACGATGACCGCCACGTCATCCGCGCGGCGAAAGAAGGAATCGTCTTCGCGATGAACTACGGTGTGGAAGTCTTCAAGGAAATGAAGATCCCCGTGGAGATCATGCGAGCAGGCTACGCCAACCTGTTCCAAAGTCCACTATTTCGCGAGGCCTTCGTCAATACGACCGGTGCGCCGCTGGAACTCTATGAGACGGATGGGGCAGTTGGAGCGGCACGTGCTGCAGGCATCGGTGTAGGGCACTGGAGCACCAAAGAGGCCTTCGGCGGTCTCGAGAAAATCGAAGTCATCGAGCCGCAGCCCGAGCTGCAAACACAATATCAGGAGGCCTATGCGCATTGGAAGCAAGGCCTCGATCGAATTTTAAAGTTTTAATTAATCACTATACCACAATGGCTGTAATTGGCAACACCGAATTCTTCAAGGGCATTGGAGACATCCAATTTGAGGGTCCCGGATCGAAAAACCCCTTCGCGTACAAGTATTACGACGCCAATCAGACGGTGCTGGGCAAGTCCATGAAAGAGCACTTCAAGTTTGCGATCGCCTACTGGCACTCCTTCTGCAATACGGGTGGTGATCCTTTTGGCCCTGGGACGAAGGTCTTCCCCTGGGATGCAAAGGCTGACGCTGTCGAGCGCGCCAAAGACAAAATGGACGCGGCTTTTGAGTTCATCTCCAAGCTTGGCCTCGAATACTTCTGTTTCCACGACGTGGATGTGGTGGATGAGGGAGATACCCTTGCTGAGACTGAGCGACGACTGCAGGCACTGACGGAGTATGGACAGGCAAAGCGAAAGGGAACGAACATCAAAGTCCTTTGGGGCACCGCGAACCTATTCTCCAATCCCCGCTACATGAATGGAGCGGCCACCAATCCCGACTTCAATGCCCTGGCCTATGCAGGTGCTCAAGTGAAAAATGCATTAGATATGACAATCGCCCTCGAGGGTGAGAACTATGTCTTTTGGGGAGGTCGTGAGGGTTACATGAGCCTGCTCAACACGAACATGAAGCGTGAGGTGGATAACATGGCCAGGTTCCTCCATGCGGCAAAGGACTACGCTCGTGGCCAGGGCTTTAAGGGGACGTTCTTCATTGAGCCTAAGCCGGCTGAGCCTTCCAAGCACCAGTATGACTTCGATGCGGCCACGGTCGTTGGCTTCCTGCGACACTATGGACTCGATCAAGATTTCAAGTGCAACATTGAGGTGAATCATGCCACGCTCGCGGGTCATACGTTCCAACATGAGTTGCAAGTCTCCGCCGACGCGGGCATGCTGGGTAGCATCGATGCCAACCGAGGTGACTACCAAAATGGTTGGGACACGGATCAGTTCCCGACCAATCTCAATGAGCTCGTAGAAGCCCTGTTTGTTATTGTCCAAGCTGGCGGATTGCAAGGTGGCGGGGTCAACTTCGATGCGAAAACACGACGAAACTCCACCGACCTCGAAGATCTATTCCATGCGCACATCGGGGGCATTGACACCTTTGCACGGGCCCTGTTGATTACAGAAAAACTCATCAACGAAACGGACTTCGTGCAGCGGTTCGAAGGTCGATATGCCAGCTTCGACAGCGGGGCCGGAAAAGATTTTGAAGATGGGAAGATGAGTCTCGCCGATCTGCATAAATACGCTCACGACAACGGAGAGCCTGAGCAAATCAGTGGACGTCAGGAGTATTTGGAGAACCTGATCAACAACTGTATTTGATTTGCGGGGCAGGTCACGCTGGTAGTGAAAAGCAGCAATACGGTACTGATTGCCCTATCTGTCTCACTGGGCGGGTTTTTGTTTGGATTTGATGCCTCAGTCGTATCGGGCGTTATTGGATTTGTCGGTCCCCAATTCAACCTCAATACCATTCAGCAAGGCTGGGTGGTCAGCTCACCTAGTTTTTCCGCCATGTTCGCGATGTTACTGGCGGGTAGACTCAGCGATTTCCTGGGTCGGCGGACCGTCTTATCCTATGCTGCGATTCTTTATGCGGTCTCGGCGTTGCTGTCGGCCATTGCACCAGGCTATGAGATCCTGGTGATCGCAAGGATGATCGGCGGAGTAGCGTTCGGTACCGCCTTGGTCATTGGACCGATGTACATTGGCGAAATTGCGCCGGCTAGCCAACGTGGCAAACTGGTCTCCATCCAGCAACTCAACATTGTCTTGGGCTTCTCCGCTTCATACTTTTCGAACTACGGACTGCTGACGAACATGGAAGCACTCGGTTTGACTGAAGCAACGATCTGGCGATGGATGTTGGCCATCGAGCTGGTTCCGGCAGTCCTGTGCTGGTTGTTGCTGATCCGTGTGCCAAGGAGTCCTCGTTGGCTCATGGCGAAAGGTCGTGACGAAGAAGCTATCCGGGTACTCCGGCAAATCCACGGCGAATCATTGGCATCAGAAGAAGCGGAGGAAATCAAACATAATTTTGAGGCCTCCAAAGGGCAAATCAAAGCGCGTATTGGCGAGTTGTTTGTGCCCTCCATGCGGTTGATCTTCTTTGTGGCCCTGATCCTCGCGCTCGTGCAACAGGTGACAGGCATTAACTCGATCCTCTTCTACGCAGCGACCATTTTTGAGCAATCAGGTGTTGGAAGAAATGCCGCCTTTGCACAAGCTGCCTTATTGGGGGTGACACAGGTTGTTTTTACCGTTATCACCATTCTCTTAATTGATCGGATAGGAAGGAAAGTACTGCTCCTGGGTGGTTTGATGGGCATTGCGATCAGCATGGGATTGTGCACTTACGGTTTCGCCAATGCCAGCTTTTCACTGGATGAGCAACAAATGTCGACCCTACCCCAGGAAATACAGGACAGTCGGTTCCCAGAATTGATCGGCCGGTCTTTTGACAGTGACCTCGCCTTCAAGGCAGCAGTGAAAGACCTCATCGGCGAGCAACTATTCGCCCAAAATGAAGGTGCGATTATCGCCGCTGCTGCGGAAATGGATGCGGTCATTATTCTGATCGGGATCCTCGGATTTATGGCATCCTTCTCGCTATCCGTGGGCCCGGTGATGTGGGTGATTTTTTCGGAGATCTTTCCCGCTAGACTGAAAGGCATTGCGATTGCGTTCTTTGGGTTTATCAATTCATTCTCTAGCTTCCTCGTCCAGCTGGTTTTTCCCTGGGAACTGGCCAACCTTGGGAACGCTACTTCCTATGCACTCTTTGGGATATCGGCGCTAATAGGCTTCGTGCTGCTGTATCGCATACTACCTGAGACGAAAGGAAAGTCTCTCGAGGAACTCGAAGCCATGCTCGTCAAAACATGACGCAACCGACAAATCCCATATTGCGGGGATTTAACCCCGATCCTTCGATCATACGCGTAGGCGAGGATTACTACATCGCCACCTCCACCTTTGAGTGGTTCCCGGGTGTACAGATTCATCACTCCCGTGACCTCGTCCACTGGGAACTGGTCGCGAGACCCTTGAATCGAGTTTCGCAACTGGACTTACGAGGTCATCCCGATTCCTGCGGGGTCTGGGCACCCTGCCTGAGCTACGACGATGGGACCTTTTACCTCGTCTATTCCAACGTAAAAACCTTTGACGGTCCCTGGCTCGACTCCCCCAACTATCTCGTGACGACCAAAGATATCTTGGGCGATTGGTCAGATCCCATCTTCCTCAGCGCTTCCGGCTTTGATGGATCCCTCTTTCACGACGATGACGGCCGCAAATGGTACACCAGCATGCTGTATGATCACCGAGAAAGTCGCTTCTTCGGTGGTTTGATCATGCAGGAGTACGACCCGGTACGACGGCAACTCGCGGGGCCAGTTCATCGGATCTTTGAAGGGACAGCATTGGGAAAGACGGAAGGCCCTCACCTCTACCGGCGAAATGGATTCTACTATCTGATCGCAGCGGAGGGTGGCACGGAGTACGGGCATGCGGTGACCATGGCCAGAAGCCAAACGATCGAAGGACCCTATGAGGTCCATCCCGCGAATCCCATCATTTCCTCTGCTGACGCACCTCAGCATGCTTTACAAAAGGCCGGTCACGCTGACTTAGTGGAAACGCCTGATGGCGATTGGTTCGCGGTATTCCTGGTGGGAAGACCCTTGTCCACTCATGGTCGATGCATTTTGGGGCGTGAGACAGCCATCGAACCGATGGTCTGGAAGGATGATGACTGGTTGTATACGAAGTCAGGAGAGCAGACACCTACACACTGGGGCGAAGGATCACTCACGAAGGAATTGGACAACTTCGAGGGTTCGATCAGTAAGCACTTTCAATCACTTAGAGCACCGATTTCTTCAGAATGGCTAGACCTCGAGTCCAGATCTGGGTTTGTGAGGTTGTACGGAAGAGAGTCCCTGAGCTCACTCTTTTCTCAAAGTCTGATCGCACGTCGAATCCAGCACTTTCAAGTCGAAGTTACAACCTGCTTGGATTTTGCACCCGCGTCCTTCCAACAGATGGCGGGGTTGGTGTTTTACTACAATACGCAGCATTTCCACTACTTGCACCTGACTGCCGATGATGCAGGGAATCGTCAGTTAGTGCTCATTACGGTGGATAAACACCAATACATCGAGCACGAAGTGACGCCAGTCCCAGCAGGTGGCGTATGGTTGAGAGGCCACCTAAATAGAGACGCGCTCAAGTTTACTTACAGCGTGGACGGCGCTGCCTGGCAGGACATCGGAGGGAAGCTGGATGCCAGCATTTTGTCCGACGACTACGTGAGGGATGAAGGACATACCTACCGACCCGCCTTTACTGGGGCATTTGTCGGGATTTGTTGTCAAGACTTAACCGGCAAACGATGTTATGCAGATTTCGACTGGTTCAAATATGAAGAATATGAATAGCTCTTTTACTTTATGTCTCACCGCTTTAGCCCTTCTTATGGCATGCGGTGACGCGTCTTCCGTGATTGAAAATCAATCACAAAAACAAAGGGCAAAATACGAGCCAGCGGATGGTCAGGTGCTCTTGTTTGTCGGGCAAGAGTTGGAATCCATCGGTGGTATCGAAGCGCCATTCAATGACGGTTACCTCGACCACTTTGATTCACCGGCTGGCTTCACGATGTACACCAATTTCGCTCCGGGTGATACCTCTTTTGGCTACGTCCAAAAAGGACTGGATGGCACGTGGACCACTGACGACTGGGGCGATAGTCCCAGCAACCTGAGCCTGCAACTGGCGGATCCCGATTTTGATGATATGGCTGTGGCCATTGGCCTATCGCTGGTAAACCATGAAATGGCCGTAGCCAACGGTGAAAGGGATAGCTTGGCCCGTGCCTACGGTGCATTTCTGAAGTCGCTTGCTCCGAGGCCCGTATTTCTACGAATTGGCTACGAATTTGACGGTCATGGTTGGAATCACTACGACCGGGTGAGCTACCTCAATGCCTACCGGCGGATCAAGGACCTGTACGATGAAATGGAGATCACCAATGTCGCTTACGTCTGGCAGTCGACGGGTTGGGTTTCAGACCCTTACCTCTTAGAGGAATGGTATCCGGGTAATGACTACGTGGACTGGTGCGCCTACAGCTTTTTTGCCCGCTGGAAAGAGCAAGAGATGATCGAATTCGCCAGAGCAAAAGGCAAACCTGTCTTTATCGCCGAGGCAACGCCGGCCATTTCAGACCACCAGATCAAGTTTACCGGCCAGACGAAGGAGACCATCCTCGGAAACGAAGCGCAAGCTATTGAGGCATGGGACCGATGGTTCACCCCATTTTTTAACACAATTGAAGACAACGCAGATGTGGTGAAAGCGGTGAGCTACATCAATTGCAATTGGCGTGCACATCCGATGTGGGAGTACAATCCTACATTTCAAGGGATCGATGCCCGACTACAGACCAGCAACTTGATTGCAGAGCGCTGGGAGTCCTGGACCCAATCAAAAGCGGTGCTTCTTGCTGGACGGGATTGGTGGTAATCACCGTCGAAAGGCACTTTGTGGAAATGCTCTTTTGATATTGCGCGGTTCCGGTTAGATTGTACTTGGTTTGATCTCATCTTGAGTTTGTGGGATATCAGGCTACAAGGACCTTTTTTTGATAGAAAACGCCCAATTATGAAAGACATAACTTCCGCTTCCCGACGACAATTCCTTAAGTCCACCGGCGCAACCGCGCTTGGCAGCACTTTTGCGCTGAGTGCACTTCCCAATATCACCTTTGGCCAACAAACTGATGTCCTGAAAGTAGGCATTATCGGATGCGGAGGCCGGGGAGCCGGTGCGGCCAATCAGGCCATGAATGCCGATCCCAACGTGGTGCTCACGGCGATGGCCGATGTCTTCCCCGACCGATTGAATACGGCGTTAGAGGCATTGAAAGAAGAGCATGAGGACAAGATCCAGGTACCCAAGGAAAAGCAGTTCATCGGTTTTGATGCTTATAAGGAACTGATCGCCAGCGATGTGGATGTGGTCTTATTGGCCACGCCCCCATCTTTCCGTCCCGCTCACCTTGCGGCAGCAGTCGAGGCGGGAAAGCATGTATTCTGCGAGAAACCTGTAGCGGTGGATGCTCCGGGTGTGCGCAGTGTGTTGGCCTCTGCCCAGAAGGCCAAGGAAAAGAACCTCGCCATGGTCTCTGGCCTTTGCTGGAGGTATCACTATCCCAAGCGAGCGACTTTTGACAAGATTCTCAATGGCGACATTGGCGAACCTATGACGGTGTACAACACCTACAATACCGGTGCGCTATGGACAAGGGATCGTCAGCCTGAATGGAGCGACATGGAGTTCAAAATGCGGAACTGGCTGTACTACAGTTGGCTATCCGGAGACCACATCACTGAACAGGCGGTGCATAGCCTGGATATGATGTCTTGGGCCATGGGGGACGTCATGCCCCTCCGAGCCGTTGGAACAGGAGGTAGACAGCGCAGGGTGGAAGAAAAGTATGGAAATATTTTCGATCACTTCGCCATCGTCTATGAATATGAAAGTGGTGCGAAGGGTTTCCACTTTAGCCGTCAGCAAGCAGATTGCGCCAATGCCTATTCCTGCGAAATTGCTGGAACCAAGGGCAACGCAATCGTAGACGTTATCAGACGAAACCACGAAATCAATAACGGTTCGAAATGGAACTACGATGGGGAGCTCAACAACATGTACCAGACGGAACACGACGAGCTTTTTGCCTCGATTCGCAAAGGTGAGCCGATCAACGATGGTGAGTGGATGGCCAATAGCACAATGATTGCAATCCTGGGTAGAATGGTCGCCTATACAGGTCAGAGCATTACTTGGGAGGACGCTCTGAACTCCGATCATCAGCTCGGGCCCAATATCGATGATTACAGTATGGACATGAATTGGGAAGATCCCGCCATTGCCAAGCCCGGACTGACTAAAATCGGCTAATCCATGGATCGTAAGCAATTCCTGACATTGACCTCAACCGCAGTCGTTGGTAGTGCCGTATTACCCTTGAACAAATTGACCGCCATGGACGCCCAAAAGAAGCAGCCCCTGATCAAAAAGAGCCTAAAGTTTGGCATGATCAAGGAGGAACTATCGATTGAAGATAAGTTTCGACTCGTGAAAGACCTGGGCTTTCATGGTGTAGAGATGGACAGCCCCAACGAGCTAGATGATAAGGAAATACTGAAGGCTAGGGACGCCACAGGCATCGAAATCCCGGGCGTGGTCAATTCCGTGCATTGGCGTGCACCGCTATCCCACCCCGACCCCGTTGTGAGACTGGAATGCGTCGAGTCCATGAAGACCGCCCTGCGCGCTTGCAAGGAATACGGGGGTACGACTGTGCTGCTGGTGCCCGCTGTGGTCAATGACGAAATCGCCTACGAAGATGCCTACCGAAGGTCCCAAATCGAGATCAGAAAGCTACTACCCATTGCGGAGGAGACCGGTATCAAAATCGCGATCGAAAACGTGTGGAACAACTTCCTGCTGAGCCCGATGGAAGCGGCTCGCTACGTCGACGAGTTTGAGAGTCCGATGATCGGATGGTACTTCGATGTCGGGAATATCGTACGCTACGGCTGGCCTGAGCACTGGGTGAAGACTTTGGGATCACGGATCATGAAGATCGACGTGAAGGAGTACAGCCGAAAGCGGCAACGCGAGGAGGGCATATGGAAGGGCTTCGACGTACCGCTGGGTGAAGGCGACAGTGATTGGGCAAAGGTAAACGCAGCACTGGCTGCGGTCGGTTACGAAGGCTGGGGCTCAGCTGAGGTTCCTGGAGGCGACCGAAAGCGCCTGCAGGAGATCTCTGAGCGGATGGATAAGCTCTACGCTGCGTAAGATGCGAAAAGGTCTTTGCCTGTATTTCGTTTGTATGATGACCCTGTTTGCCTGCGGACAAAGCCCAGTGAATTACGACGAAAGCACGATCGCTCCGTTTGAGCTGCCCGATCCGCTAACTACCAGCGCAGGTCGCGAGATCAAGTCCGTCAAGGATTGGGAGCAATTGCGTCGCCCTGAAATTCTCAATTTATTCAAGGAAGAAGTTTACGGCCATATACCTGCTGGAGCTCTCGTCCCCAAGATTGAAGTCATGGAGTCGTCTCCTGCGGCATTGGGCGGCAAAGCATCCCGAAAACAAGTCGCATTGACCTTCGAAAAGGCTGGTCAGCGTCTTCAGCTCCTCGTTTTGATGTATTTGCCTAACGAGGTCGATGACCCGCCGCTTTTCGTGGGTTACAACTTCTACGGTAACCAGACCATCGCTGATGACCCCGAGATTTTGATTTCCAACGCATGGACCAGAAACAGTGAGGACATGTCGATCGCGGAGAACATCGGAACCCAGGCATCGCGTGGAAAGCGCAGCCATCGCTGGGCCATCGATCAGATCATAGACGAGGGTTTTGGTTTGGTGGCCATCTACTACGGCGACGTGGACCCTGATCGGGACGACTTCTCTGATGGAATTCATCCTCTCTTCTACGCATCAGGTCAAGATAAGCCTAAGCCCAATGAATGGGGTTCCATAGGTGCATGGGCCTGGGGCATGTCGCGCGTCCTAGACTATTTGCAACAGGATCCGCAAACACAAGCCTCCAAGTACATTGCTTTCGGTCACTCCCGACTGGGCAAAACGTCCTTGTGGGCTGGGGCGCTTGACACCCGATTTAGTGTTGTGATCTCCAACAATTCTGGCTGTGGTGGTGCGGCATTGTTCAAACGGAAGTTTGGAGAGACTGCAGCCGCCATCAACCGGAACTTTCCTCACTGGTTTTCGGATAGCTTCAATGCGTACAGCAACAAAGAGGAAGACCTACCCATAGATCAGCACATGCTGATGGCCCTCGTGGCCCCCCGCCCAGTTTACATTGCCAGTGCGGAAGAAGATCAATGGGCCGATCCGAAGGGGGAGTACCTGGCAGGGTTCCACGCCGGACCCGTTTATGAGCTCTACGGAAAGAAAGGACTACCAACTGCCGAGCCACCCAAGGTCAATCAACCCATAATGAAAGATGTCGGCTATCATATCCGGACCGGGAAGCATGATGTGACGGATCATGACTGGGAGCAGTACATTGCGTTCTGTAAGAGGCATTTCAAGTGAGACAGCGTTTGAAAAAAATGATCATGCGGTTCCTTCCTTTACGAAGGAGCACCATGAAAAAGAAATCTGAAGGCCAGAGTTTCAATTGATTTCATCGGTATCTGGAGTGAGGATGAATTCCAGGAATTTGAAAACAACACAGAGGACTTCCAGGTAATTGATCCCGCAGATTGGCAATGATCAGCTGCCGCTGGTCGGGAGGATTCTCAAAAGTCTTATTCCAGCGCAATATCTAACGCTGAAGAGGATTCTAAGTCCACAACTCTGCCAGTGGTCCCACGACTATTCAAAACTCCCAAAATACGCCCAGTGTAAAGCTGTTATTGGCGATGGTATTCCTACCACTGAGGGTCCAATAGTAGTTCGCCGTGACGCCAAGACCACCAATCACATCCTTCACCAAAACCTCAGGACCCAAGGTACTATAGTCGATGTCGTTGGAAAAAATACCGCCATCGGCAATTTGCCCTTCGCCATTCTGCAGCGATCGGGTGTTGAGGCTCTTCAGGATCAAAACGACTTTCTCCTTGATGGTCAATCCCACTTCAGCGTTTATCCGGATCTCGTCATCAAAGCCCCTCGTTCGATTATTGAAACCAGTGCTCAGCCCAATGAAAATGGGTAAAGAAGGCACCGAATAGCCCGCCTCTAGCCGAATCATTTGGTTGAACTCGCCATCCCCGGAAGTCAACAGGCCTTCACTGTTACCACTTGGGATCCCCAATAAAACACCGGCACTGAGTACGAAAGCTCTATTTTGAATCAAGCCATATTGGACAAAGACGTCCACATCGCCGAAGTGCGTCGCTTCCATACCAGGAAGATCTGGTAAGCCGCTCGTGTAGCGCAACCCATTCACGTAGGAATGAAACAAGAAGGGGACATAAGCACCGACCGTTACACGATCGAGTAAACCATATTCGGCATAGAGGTGCGTAGAGAAGAATCCAGAGGACGTGATGGACATTTTGTCCCCGTTACTGTCAAAGTTCTGATCTGCTAGCAGAAAAAATTGACCAAACTTGACAAAACCACTTCCCTTCGGCTGGGTCCATCCACCCCCGTGAGCCGGAGCACAAAGCGTGGCCATCAGCGATAACAACAGGAGGATGGGGGTGGTCACTCTCTTCATCGCACTCAGTCCAATAAATAAGACCCGTAGATGATACTAAAAGGCTCACAGTAGTAAATAACGTAGTCGTAGTCTCCGATACCTGGATTGCCCGGAACCGCGAACTCTCGATTGTTGCCATCTCCGGGGTCGATCTCTTGAATCCTGACGCCCCCGGAGACGGACGTTTCACTATTGGACAAGAACAATACCGGACCCGGGATATTGGCGCCAAAAAAGTCCTCATTCAGCCGGACACTCAAAATATCCTGATCATTGATGAAGACAGTCACCGTGCCCGTCGTACCTCCACGAGAAGTTACGATCGAACCTACCCGTGATGTGACCTCTTCCGCAGTCGCAGTCAACTCGAAGGCTTCGCTCTGCACACCACTACTGGATGTCGCCCAAATACTCGAAGTGCCCCTGGCCTTCGCGATTGCTAAGCCTTCGTCATTGACTTCGATGATCGCCGGAATCTGCGAGGTCCAAGTGAACGATTCTCCAGGGACCTCAATGTTGTTCACAGAGTAGGCAACAGCCCGGAGTTGAATGGAATCATCGACCATGATGGACTGCATCTGATTTTCGATGGATACCGTGAAGACATCTACCTCATTGTCGAGGACTTGGAAACTCACCTCCGCTGTCGTCTCTCCTCCTGCCAGCAGCGCCTCGATCGTCGCTGTACCCACGGCTAAGCCACTGACGAGTCCTTCTTGATTGACCTGAGCTATCCCTATATCCTTCGACCGCCAGGTGACTTGAACCGAAGGATCGGGAGCATTGGCAGCGTCATAATATAACGCCCTCAGCTGCAACTCCCTTCCTTGAAGTACCGCCAACACACCCGTTTCACTCGAGATTTCTATCCTTTCAAATTCAAATACTCGCACCTCCCAGGATCCCATGTCGATAGACCGGTCATCGTCAACCCTTTTGGCAGCAGAGATGGTGGTATTTCCCTCCTCGAGCCCCAAGACCAGGCCATGATCAACAACAGCGACATCGGGGTTGGAGGACGTCCATTCCAAGAAGTCATTGAGCGATCTATCGGCGGCGGTATCACGGAGATCAATCAGATCAATCCTAATGCCTTGCGCTATGTCAAGTAGAAAGGGATCATCTGCAGCGCCATTGCCAAATTCAGCGT
>JBCCXG010000061.1:0-15767 GCA_039191945.1 Bacteroidota bacterium | reverse complement strand
GTATTGGTTGAGGCGATGGAAAGTAGTTGAGCACTGAACAATGCTCCTGACTCGAATGATTCGTAATCGAGCAATAAATCGTCGCCCGGAATGCGCTGGAGATAATTCACCCCTGTTCGTGTTAAGACCCACAGTACTTCGTCGTCTTGCTCTTGGATGTCCAGAATGCGCAGGTCATTGAGGTATTTCTTTGGATGGTGAGTCCATTCTTTGCCATCAATGCTGTACAAACCGGCATTCGCACTTACCGCCCAAATGATGTCACTTTCATCCGTATACAGTATTCGAATTTCGATCCCCTCGGAATCGGGCATGGGGACGAGATTTTCCATTTCTGTTGGAAGGGTCAGCGTTCCATTCTGAATCGGCAAAAGAAAAACACCACAACTCGTTGCAATGCACGCCTGATCTCCAGCGAACGCGATATCATTGAGTTGGTCACATGCCAGGTCTATCGAACTCACGCGTACCAAAAACTCGGACCCAGTCATGTAGGACGAGTCTTCGGAGGCCAAAAAGACCGCGGCTTTGGCCATCTCCACGGCCTCACCAAATCGACCCATTGGCACATGAACGAGACGGCGTTGCTTCTTCTCATCAGTATTTAGAAAATTCATGAGGAGTTCCGTCCGCAATGGTCCGGGACATAGTGCATTGACTCGAATGTTCTCCCGGGCATGGATCACTGCAAGTTCGCGGGTAAGGGATAAGACAGCTCCTTTGCTTGCGGTGTAGGCAATTTGCGGTGTGGCTGCGCCAAGGAATGCAACAAACGATGCGGTATTGATTACTGCACCTCCACCGGCGCGACGAATTGCGGGAATACCATATTTGCAGCCCATGAAAACACCTTTGGCATTGATGTTCATCGTCAGATCCCAAATGTCCTCGTCGGTACTCTCCGACGTCCCGTCGTCTCCGTGCATGATTCCTGCGTTGTTGAAGAGGACATGGACCGCGCCAAATTCTTTCTCGGCAAAATCCACCATGCGCTGGCATTCGGCGCCCTTGGATACATCCGTTCTGATAAACTTCGCGGCATCCCCAATCTCACTTACGACAGCATTGGCCGCCTCCTCATTGATATCAGCTATGACCACCTTAGCCCCTTCCGCCGCATACAGTTTCGCTGTTTCCTTACCGATGCCATTGCTCCCTCCTGTCACAATAGCTACTTTGTCCTTTAGTTTCATGCTGCTCTATTGATGCTTAGTTGTTAGATCCTTTCAAAATACCTTTTTCTTTCCCAATCGGTGACACTCGCTTCAAATGCGGCGATCTCCTGCGTGTAGAAGTGTGTGTAGTGCTTCACCACATGCTCTCCAAATGCTGCCTTTGCGAACGCACTTTCATTGAATATGGCCACTGCGTCCTTCAGGTTTTTGGGTACATGAGGCAGATGTCGCGCCTCGTAGATATCCCCAATGAAGCATTCAGGAGGCTCCTCCTTGTTTTTGATCCCCTCTAATCCACTGGCGATCGCTGCAGCGAAGGCCAGGTACGGGTTGCAATCGGCGCCGGGGATGCGGCACTCTATTCGCAGACTATTGCCAGCGCCCACCACGCGAAAGCCTGCCGTACGGTTATCGGTGCTCCATGCCAATCTCGTCGGCGCCCAGCTACCGTCGACATAGCGTTTGTACGAGTTGATCGTGGGTGCATAAAAGACCATCACATCTGGGACATATTTGATCCATCCGCCCAAGAACCACTTAAAGACATTCGATGCTCGTAGCGGACCGACCTCCTCATCTCCAACGAAGGCGTTTTGTCCATCTTTCCATAGACTCACGTGGATATGGCAGCTGGATCCTGCCCGATCCGTGTCGTACTTCGCCATGAAAGACACGGAAAGATCCATGGCGTCGGCTAGTTCTTTGAGGCACTGCTTGTAGACGATGTGACGGTCGCCCATCTCCAACGTCTCGGCATACTTCACATTCAACTCATGCTGCCCCAATCCCCATTCGCCTTTTGAGTTTTCGACGGGTACTCCGGAATGCTTCAGGTGCCGACGAGCAGCACCGGTAAATGCCTCCGTTCGGGAACCTTGGAGGATATGGTAGTCTTCCAGGTACCATCCTGCGGGTGACTGAGGCACTCCGTCCTGCGCTTGTCGATAGGTGGTATTGAAAAGATAGTATTCCAGCTCGGAGGCCGCAAAACTTTCGAACCCCTCGTCCAGTAGCCGTTGCAATTGCTGACGGAGAAGGCTTCTGGGCGCTTCATCGATGAGCTTGTGCTCATGATTGAATACGTCGCAAATGATCAAAGCCGTTTTTTCTAACCATGAAGCCTCCCGCAGCGTCGACAGATCTGGCACCAGGTGAAAGTCACCGTACCCTAACTCCCAATTCGCAAGTTCATAACCCTGAACGGGCTCCATCTCCATGTCCGTTGTCAGCAGATAATCGCAGGCATGCGTGCCATCTTTCACCGCACTTTCGAGAAAAAAGTCAGCATCGAAGCGTTTGCCCATAAGCCGCCCATAGTGATCGGTGAAACCAACGATCACCGTCTCAATCTCTTCACTCGCCACTTTCGACTGCAGGGCTTCCAGGTCGAGCATGCCTTTCGTCATATATTTTTCAGTTTGGATAGATAATACCACAGATAAGAAACAAGCATAAGCCCGACGTAGACAGCAGCCAATACGGGATTGTAAATGGTGATGCTGATCAAAGCAACAATGGCAATGGTCAGTGCCAAGTAGGGGGTAAATGGATAGAGCGGTACTCGAAACGGACGCTCCAACTCCGGGTATTTTTTGCGTAGTACGATGATGGATATCATGGAAATGATGTACAGGGTCAGCGCGCCAAAGCAAGCAATGGTGATGATCTCACCCGTCTTCCCCGTCAAAAGGGCCAGAATTCCAATCCCCATATTGATCAAAAGAGCGGAGGCCGGCGTCTTAAATTTTTTGTGAATCTTTCCGAATATGGGTGGTGCGAAACCTTCCTTCCCAAACTCATAGGTAGCCCGACCGCCGGCCAGAATGATGCCGTGAAAGGACGCTACCAAACCAAATAATCCGATGATAACGACCAATTGGTAAATCCAACCTCCAGCGGCACTGGAGGCTTCGAGGGCTAACGGAAGCGGGGAATCAGACGCCTGTCCCTGTGCATCGAATACGACACCCTCCCAACCAGAAACACCGATGGAAGTAGTGAACGTCAATACGCACAAGACGACCAGCGTAAAAATCGCGGAGCCGAAGCCGATGAGAATGTTCTTTTGTGGGTTGATGGTTTCTTCCGCCACATTGGCAACACCTTCGATGGCCAGAAAAAACCAAATGGCAAAGGGAATAGCAGCAAAAGCTCCGCCCCAGCCATTGGGAAGTGAATTGGCTTGCAAACTGACCGTCGAAAAATCAGGAAGTGTCGCTCCAGCAAAAACCAGTAGTCCGATGACTGCAATCACCGTAATCAATAGCTCAAAGGATGCTGCGGCTTCGATGCCATAGATGTTGAGACCGGTGAAAATGAAGTAAAAGAAAATGGCAATGACCAATATTGGGATCGACGGAAGAAAAATGGATAAATAAGCACCAATCGCGAAAGCAATTGCAGGAGGCGCAAAGATAAACTCAATGTTTTGAGCCATGCCCGCCAGAAAGCCACCATGCTTGCCGAGGGCCTTTACCGCATAGTCAAATGCTCCTCCCGCCTTCGGAATGGCGCAAGCCATCTCTGTGTAACTAAAAGTGAAAGCCACGTACATCACTATAATGAAAGCAGTCGCCACCGCCAAACCCAGTGTGCCGCCTTTTTCGAGGCCGAGATTCCAACCAAAATCCATGCCGGAAATCACATAGCCTACGCCCAGTCCCCAGAGCATAAGAGGCCCTAGCTTCCGTTGTAGGGCAGGTGAAGTAGATGGATCAGTTTGGCTCATAAGACAAAGCTCGAAATATAGCTAAAAATGTGGTTCAGAAAAGCGCTCAGTATCCATAGATCATCAATATTTGTTGTCCAAGATCCATTAAGTAATCATGCACCTAAAGGACTTCAGCGAGATCATACATACAGCCTGGGAAGCCTATGATCCCAACCGAAAGATTTTGTCGGTCCATGACATCAGTGCCCGGGTGTCGACCAACCATGTTTACATGATCTATCTGGAAGAGGGTGAGAAGGTCGTTGGCAAGCTGTCCTACTTCGGTAAATTCGAGGACTTTTACGAAGACCACACGCTGATCAATGCGCTCGCCTTGAACCTTCCCGCTCCCTATGAGTACTTCGTTTCTCATAGTCTGACTAAGAAGAGCCAGGTCTACGTTCATCGCTACACAGACAGCATGCTCGATGCCTGGGTAGTGTTTTACAAACCCATGCGGGTCGATCAACTGTTGCCCAAAAAGCAATCACTGCCCACGATACGCAAGCTAGGTGCAGAGCTGGCCAGGTTTCACAAGGCATGTCATTCGGTGTCGGGTGTACTACCGGATTGGTCTAAGAGCATGGACAATGACTTGCAGCACCTTCTCGAAATACTGGAAACAGAGCAGGGGAAATTTGACCATCGAGGGTTTGAAGCCGCGATCAAGCAGCAGATTGAAATTTTCTTCACCGAAATGGACAAGCTCCAGGTGGATTCACTCAAAAGTATACCGGTATTCGTGGATTGGAACATTGGCAACTTTTCAGTGACGGCGGATGGGTCCTTCTACTCAAGATGGGATTACGATTGGTTTCGAATGAGCTCACGCGTGATGGATTTCTACTTCTTTAGTCGTGTATGCTCGGAGGCGGGAGACAAAACCATGTTCAGCTACCTCATCGACCCCTTGATGGAAGATCGGTTTCTAGAGTTTCTTTCGGCTTACCATGAGGTTTTCCCTCTAAGTAGAAATGAGGTCCTATTGATGAAGGAGGCCTATCGCTTCTTCATCCTAAATTACGTGGTAAAAGACGGTCGCTATTTCTTTCACGAGATCTACGCGAGTCGGCTGCAAAGGGAAGCGTTTACCATCTACTTCCCACAGATAGACAGATTCAATCCAGAGAGGATCAACCAAAGACTCGGCCTCTAGTCATGAAAATCCAAAGATTCGAAGAGATAGCAGAGCGGTATAAGGTGGTGTTTTTTGATGCCTACGGCGTATTGAAAACCTCCTCAGGAGCTATTCCCAATATCGGTAACACATTCGACTACCTCAAACAGCGGGGCATACCCTTTTACATCCTGACCAATGATGCGTCGAGGAGTCCTGCCGAACTAGCCAAAGGTTATCACGACTTGGGATTCCCGGAGATCAACGAATCTCAGATCATTTCCAGCGGTATGCTCACTAGCCAGTTTTTGGGGCATAAGGTAAATGGCGGTAAGGTCGTGTATGTGGGCCCACGCTCCTCGGCTCATTTTATCGAGTCCCTAGGTCTGGATGCCCTGCACATCAGTGACCTGCATCTCAAACATGCCGAGCAGGTAAGCGCACTGGCGCTAATGGATGACGAAGGATTCAACTGGCGGGAGGACATCAATAAGACCGTGAATCTTCTCCGCCGCACGAATGTGCCTACCATTGTCGCCAATACGGATTTAGGCTATCCCGTGGCGAAAAATGAAGTAGGTGTGGCGATTGGGGGGATTGCCGATATGATCCAAGAGTTGGTGGGTAAGCAGTTCATCAAGTTTGGAAAGCCCGATGCCATCATGTTCAATTTCGCTTTTAACCACTTCGAAGAGGACGGCGTCACCGCGACCCGGGACGAAGTACTGATGGTCGGAGACACGCTGGCAACAGACATTTTGGGGGGCAACAAGTACGGTTTGGATACTGCGTTGGTACTTACTGGAAATACCCGCAAAGAAGACTACAAGGTCATGATCAGTGCCCAAGGCATCATGCCTACCTACGTGCTCAGGACCGCTGGGATCAAAAAACTGTAGCCTCCCGTTACTTTAGAATTGTTTCCCTCGTAGAAAGAAAGCATGAACCGAATCGACCGACTCACCGCCATCCTGACCCATCTCCAAAGCAAAAAGCGGGTTACGCTGCAAGAGCTAGAGGATCGATTCGAACTGAGCAGAAGGACGATTTTTCGGGACATCCGGGCACTCAATGAGACTGGTGTTCCCATCGGGGGAAATGCCTCCGAAGGTTACTTCATCGTAGAGGGTTATCACCTACCTCCGGTAGTATTCAATAAGGAAGAGGCCTCTTCCTTATTGCTTGGCGCCAAGTTTGTCGAACAGTATGCGGACGAAAACAGCCAAAAGGTTTTCAACGAAGCGCTGATGAAAATTAAGGCCGTGCTTCGGTACGCGGATCGTGACTTTCTGGAGAGCCTGGAGGATAACATCAAGGTGGTGGCTGCGCCGTCTATCGCTAAAATGGGTTTCCCCGATTCCCATTTAGCTGAGATCCAGTTCGCATTAGGGTCAAATCGCACCTTGCAGTTCGAGTACGTCTCCAACTACAGCCAAGAGCACACCGCACGAGAGGTGGAGCCGCTTGGATTGGTCTTTTACTCCACCCGATGGCATTTGATCGCCTACTGTCAAATGCGCAAGGCATTGCGGGATTTTCGGACGGATCGGATTCAGAAGCTAAAACTCACTGACCACACCTTTGATCGGAATCGCCACCCGGATTACATGGAATTTCTCAACCAAGCGCTGCAAGGTACGGACGCCAAGGAGGCCACGCTTAAGTTCACAGAATACATCAGCCGCTTCATAGGCGAGCAGAAGTACTATTATGGGCTGGTCAGCGACGAAGTGGCAGGAGACCACATCATCATGAAATTTGTGACGCCCTACTATGAAATGCTCGGGCACTGGATCATGAGCTATGGCGATCAAGTCGAAGTCGTCTCACCTCCCGAACTCAAAGCGCTAACCAGCCAATATGCGCGCGAGTTAGCGAAGCACCATATCCCTTAGACTTCCGAAGTTTCTTGACTTCCGAAGTTTGACTGCCTCCTTGAAGAAACTTCGGAAGTCTGCTCGTCCAAGTTCCCCCAGGAAAATGACGAAACGCAAGATTGTTTTCATTCCACCTACCTGTAGCAGGCAGGCGTGCAATGACGAAATTGTTCATGATTCTTACCAAAAGGGGCCAGAAAATTGATAAAACCTCATCCCAACCGTCATCGTGAGGTGAGGACGAAGTCCGCTGCCGAAGCGATCTTACTAAATGTAGGTTGGGCTGTTTGTGACAAACAAAATCGGAATAGGCAGCAATGGAAAATCATCTCACAACCACCTTAAGCTATCTTGCCTTTCATGGAAAGAGGAGGAGCCGTCTATATCTTGACTAATCACTCAAACACTACAATGTATGTGGGAGTCACCTCTGAGCTGAGTGAACGCGTCCATGATCACAAAACCCATCGTTACCCTCGAAGTTTCACTGCCAGGTACAAAGTGCACAAGCTAGTCTATTACGAAGCATACCATTCGATTGAGGAGGCGATAGCTCGTGAAAAGCAACTAAAGGCAGGATCCCGGAAGAAAAAACAAGCACTTATTAACGCCTTCAATCCCGAGTGGAGAGATCTATACGACGATCTCGAGTAGTCTCAATAGATCAGTGGGTGCCCAGGTGCATTGTAAGATTGCTTCGTCGCACCTGCCTACCGCAGGCAGGCTCGCAATGACGAATTGTTTACGATTCTTACAAGGGGCTTGGCTCCTTGAAATTAATCATACCTTACCCGACCGTCATCGCGAGGTGCGGACTTAGTCCGTTGCCGAAGCGATCTTACTAACCCTGAAGAACAAAGAAATGTGAGATTGCTTCACGATTTTCACGGTGGTTCTGGCTCCTCCATAAAAAACCAAAAAAATTTCCCCTTCTCAAAACCCAGTGACATAGGGCTGTCACTCACCCGGATTTCTTTGAACCATGAAAACGATGTGGTACTTGGTGGGATGGCTTATCGTCGGTCTTTCCCACTACCTAAATCTTAATCCCATGGAAACAGAAATCGGACAAATCGAAATCGTCATCTTTAACACCAAAGCGGGCCACACTCAGCAAGAAGCCCGGGCCGCACTAGAAACGCTCAACGATTGCGTCATGAAGTTTGAGGGCTTCATCGAACGCAAACTAGCCATCAACGAGAAGGGTCAGTGGATCGACATTGTCTACTGGCAATCTCAAGCGCAGGCCCTAAAGGCCGCAGAAGACATCATGAAGGATCCCAAGGCATTGAAGGCTTTTGACATCATCGAAGAGGAGCAAATGCAAATGTTCCATTTCACACCCGTCTCCACTTTCAAAAACGAACTCATCACCACAACACGATAAAAATCATGGTAATCGAAAAAACAGACCTTACAAAGACACACCCTGCTTACTACAAAGCCCAACGGACTCCCGAGATTGTCGACCTGGAACCTTACTACTACCTCTCAGTGAGTGGTCAGTGTGCTCCGGAAGACCGGCAGTTTCTCGACGCGATAGAGATGCTGTACGCTGTCGGCTATGCCATCAAGTTCGACTACAAGGCGCAAGATCTTGACTTTGTCGTACCGAAAATGGAGTGCTTTTGGTGGATCGAGGGTGGCGTCGAAAGCCAGGAAGCATTTGAACAGGCCCCGAGGGAGTCCTGGTGTTGGAAAATCGTAATCCGCATGCCGGACTTTGTGGAGCACCTGTCCTACTTCCGCGCCATCCAGGCGGTGAAGTCCAAAAAACCTGAAATGGAGGAGATCGAACAGGTGAAATACGAACTCATCAATGAGGGTATGAGTGCTCAAGTCCTGCACCTCGGATCCTATGAAGCAGAAAGTCCTACGATTTCACGACTTTTTCAATTCATCCAAGGTCAGGGTATGAAGATCGGCGGCTATCACCATGAGATTTATCTCTCCGATCCTCGTAGGACTCCCGTAGAAAAGCTAAAAACGATCATCCGATATGCAGTGACGAACGATTAGAAGCATTCAGTAGCATGAAACAAAGGGCACATCCAGTAGGTGTGTCCTTTCTTTTTTTTGGTGCCCGCTACCCAGCGCTTGTCTAGCCACACCCTCCTCCTCGCCCTGAAGTGAGAGAAGGTCGTTGACCAAGAAGCGCCCCGATGTCGGACATTTCTACTTCAGGGCGAGCGCATGCAAGAGCCTGCCTTTGCCAGTAGGCAGGCCTTCCGCCCCTCTGGCCCACCCTCAAAGCCGAGCCTCGTCTCATGCCCATGCTTTTGGCCTTTTGAGGACCCAGGTCATATCGAAAAAACCGCAACATTCTTCGATCCTCAAAGGAGATGCGTAACTTCATTGTCCCAAACGCGACTACAATGAGAAAAATGCTGACAGCCCTCTGCACGGCGGTAGGGATATGGGGCTGTGCACCGACCCAGAAGAGCTTAACGGTAGATCAAGCCAAGGCAGCTATTTCCATTGATGAGTTCTTCGGATACTTGACGGATCTCTCTTCCGACGATATGCGGGGGAGAGATACAGGTAGCCCAGGCTTCGACTCGGCGACAGAATATGTCATTCGAAGGATTGAGGAACTTGGATTGCAGCCTGCTGGAGAAAATGGCAGCTATCGACAGTCCATTACGTTCAGAAAAGCGACGCAAGGTGAAGCATTTCCGCAGGTAAGAGTAGCCGGCAGACGGTTGCGATTCGGCGAACACTATGCGCTTGTGCCGCAAGTCGATCGGGAGCAAGTAGATATGGAGGCTCCCATCGTTTTTGTCGGTTTTGGCATCAGCGCTCCTGAGGTCGGCTATGACGATTACCAAGGGATAGACGTAACTGGCAAAGTCGTGATGTTTATCCAAAACCGACCCCCGGGGCTCAAATCCTTGGAAAACACGGTCCTCGGCCGCTCCAAAAATAGGGTCAATACCGCTCGCGCAAAGGGTGCACTTGGGGTCATAAGAGTATTGGACCAAACCTCTCTTGGCCAATGGCCGCTTGCCAGTGCCAAGAACTCCTCTTCGTCATTTGGTTATGTAGACCCTTTTAACCGGTCACCGGTCCAGCTCGTATTGAACTATCGGCAGGCGGGTGGTTTGCTGCAGTTGGCTGGCAAAGACTATCGACAGGTCAGACAGCAGCTACTTGCAGGAAATCCGCAAAGCTTCGAATTGGGTTTTGATCTGTCGGTCAAAGCTTCTTTTCGGCACGAGGAGATCCTTAGCCAGAATATTGCGGCACTGTTGCCTGGAAAAGATAAGACCCTGGGTAAAGAGGTAGTCGTCTTATCTGCGCATCTGGATCACGTCGGCGTCAAAAACCCGATTCGAGGAGACTCCATCTATAACGGTACCTTGGACAACGCTTCCGGATCGGCGGGTATCCTAACACTCGCCGGTCAATTTGCTGCGATGAAACCTCCCAAGCGATCGATTTTGTTTCTCTGGGTCACAGCAGAAGAAAAAGGCCTACTCGGTTCCGATTACTGGGCCAAATACCCCACGATCACCGCCAGTCGCATCGTGGCCAATCACAATATCGACATGATCAATGGCGCTTTTCTAGAGACTAGTGATATGATCGCATACGGATATGAACACTCCAATCTGTCACGATCCGTTGATTATGCCCTGAAGGAGCTCTCCATGACTCGGAGCGAGGATCCCGTACCGGAGGAAAACTACTTCGTGCGAAGTGACCAGTACTCTTTCGTGAAGCAAGGGATTCCTGCGATCTGGGTCTGGAGGGGACGGGACGTCGGTGGAGATATGCTCTTGGGCAAGGAAAACTACGACGCTTGGTTTGCCAACAATTACCACAGACCTAGTGACGATATGAACCAGCCGATGTCCGAACGTGGCCTACTGGAGGAGCTCCAGCTCAACTTCCTCATGACCTACTACATCGCCAATGAAATGCAATCCATTGATTGGTATGAAGACAGCTTTTTGTATCAACGTTACGGCAAATAGCCCATGGCAGAGCTCCTCGTCAATCAATACTTTCAGCGGCCGTTCTTAGATGAAATGGGCGAGCTTATCTCTAATGAATACTCAGCATGGGACCAATCGTTGTTCTTGGGAAGGGTCTATGCCGAGGACTGGGATCAAAAGGCGTTACTACAACGAATGGCACACATCAGCCAGGTTCTAAAACAGGGACTTCCGGAGGAGTATCTCGTCGCTTTGGATATCTTGAAGCGCGCGGCAAAAGGCAATAGCGGTTTCAACGGGATGGTCCTATCCGACTTCGTAGGTCAATTTGGCATCGATCAGCCGAAAGAGAGCTTAGACGCATTGGAGATTTTTACCCAAGTTGGTAGTGCTGAGTTTGCAATCCGCCAGTTCATTCTCAAGCATGAAGTACTTACGATGCGACGCATGGAAGCATGGGCAAGGCACCCCAATGAGCACGTCCGGCGACTGGCCTCGGAGGGATGTCGACCCAGGCTGCCCTGGGCGGTAGCACTTCCTAAGTACAAGAAGGACCCTTCGCCGGTACTTCCCATCCTAGATCAATTGAAGGAAGACCCCTCAATGTACGTGCGCAAGAGTGTCGCCAATCACCTGAATGACCTGAGCAAGGACAATCCCGAAGTCCTGCTGGACCTTCTGGAATCTTGGAAGCCGAATGCGCCCGCAACCACCCAATGGATCATCAAACACGCCCTGCGAAGCCTGGTGAAGCAGGGCAGCCCAAGGGCCCTCAGTCTGCTCGGCTTCGAATCGAAAAATATTAAGGTATCCCATCTCCAATTGAAACCCCATAACATGTCCATGGGCGAAACGTTGGAGTTCGGATTTGAAATCACCAATCTTGGGGAAAAGGAAGCTCAAGTGGTGGTCGACTATCAAATCCACTTTGTGAAAGCCAATGGCGCCACTGCGCCTAAAGTATTCAAACTGAAGAATGTGAAACTCGGATCGGAGCAATCGATCCAAATGAGCAAAAGCCATACGATCAAACCCATTACGACCCGCAAGTACTACAGCGGTCATCACACGCTGGCTGTACAGATCAATGGCCAGGTCATGGGTTCTAAAGATTTTCACCTTAAGGTACCTTCCGAGCCCTAGGGAAAGCCAGAGTAGTGACCATGAACCCAAAAGGCCTCAATATCCTTTTCCTATCGTACAATGGTGGTTTAGCTGGATCCACAAAATCCATCGCCTTCCTGTCGGATGGTTTAGCCAAAAGAGGCCATCGTGTCTTTGTGGGTTGCAGAGAGGGGACGAAACTTTGGGCTCTCATTGAAGAAGGAGCAGCTCAGGGCATCCACATCCCGTTCCGAGGAAAGTGGGACCCCAGGACCTGGCGACAAATCGCAGATCTCGTGAGTGAGCATCAGATCCAAGTCATCAACGCTCAATCCAGCAAAGACAGATATGCCTCCATATTTACCAAATGGTTTAAGCGGCTCCCCTGCCTCATCTACCATACCCGCCGACAGCGACCCACCGGGGCCAGCTGGTTGCTCAAACGATGGTTTTACACCCAAGGCACAGATAAGATCATCGTTGTCAGTGAGGCGCTCAAGCAAACATTCATCGACAATGGATACCCAGCAAAGCACCTCAAAGTGATCCACAACGGCACGCCGACCCAGCAATACGAGCAGCCAAAAAAGAGAACGCTGCAAAGCTTGCGAAAAGAATTCGGGATAGCCGAAGGAACCACCGTCATAGGATGCATCAGTCGATGGAAACAGCAGAATGACCTCATAGAAGCATTAAGGTACCTACCGGACGACTATGTGATCTTCTTTGCGGGTTTTCGGGCCGCACTTGCACGTCCGGTCTTGGAGAAGGTCAAGCCTTCGCAGCGGATCATCTTAGCAGGAGAACTTCCTTTTGACAAGGCCCTGGAATGTTACCGGCTATTTACCGTGTCGGTTTTGTGCTCTGTCATCGACGGATTCGGACTTGTTTTGGTTGAGGCCATGGCAATGGGTGCACCCGTGGTAGCCACGGATGCGCAGGGCATTCGAGATGTCGTGCGACATGGCATAAATGGGCTACTGTACCCCTCCCGAGACTCGGAGAAACTAGCGCAGCAAATATTGAGCATCGCAGACGATGAGCAGATGGCCAGTCAACTCATTGACAAGGGCTACGAGACGGCGTATCATACCTTTTCGCTCGACAAGACCGTGACACAGTATGAGTCATTTTTCACAGACGAAATAGAATGCAACGGAAAGCAGTGATCCCCTGCTCGAAGCCACACCCCTGGCAAGATAGACCCGGGTGGAGTGGCAGCCGCGGGGGATATAGAATTTTGAGTTTTGAGTTTTGAGTTTCTCCTTGAAAGACTCAGAATTCAAAATGCCAAACTCAGAATAAGCGAGGGGTAGCGCGGAGCGGGCTACAGCGGAACACGGGAACGACACCAGCCATGAAATGCCAACTGCTCTCTCCAAAATCACATGGCAACCGAAACAGGACAGCTGACGCCGCTGCTCACAACGTCTTTCCATCTGCTGACAAAAGCACCTACCTTACGGGGTTCATAAAACCAATAGTTACATGAAGAGAATACTACTTGCAAGCCTGGTAGTCCTGTTGGCCTTCGTTGGTTCGGCAGTGGCTCAGGACGACAGTTCACCTCTCTCCGAGGAGAACTTCAAGGGATTAGCGCTTCGCAGCATCGGGCCCGCTTTTGTCTCTGGCCGAATCGCCGATATCGCCATCCATCCCGATGATGACAATGTCTGGTACGTAGCCGTCGGCTCCGGCGGAGTTTGGAAGACGCTCAACGCAGGGGTGACCTGGACGCCGATCTTCGATAATCAGTCCGTGTACTCTACTGGCTGTATCACCATCGATCCCAACAACCCACATACCATCTGGTTGGGCACGGGCGAAAACGTCGGTGGACGCCACGTGGGCTACGGTGATGGCATTTACAAAAGTGAGGATGACGGCAAGACCTGGAAAAACATGGGTCTGAAAGCCTCCGAGCACATCTCAAAAATCATAGTACACCCTGAAAACTCCGACGTACTTTGGGTCGCGGTGCAAGGACCTCTGTGGGACAGCGGCGACGAGCGAGGACTCTACAAATCCACCGACGGCGGCGAAAATTGGAAGAAAGTACTCGGAAACAGCGAGTGGACGGGCGTGACTGATGTGGTGATCGATCCCCGTGATCCGAACTGGCTGTATGCCGCTACCTGGGACCGGCACCGTACAATCGCTGCTTACATGGGCGGAGGTCCTGGATCTGGACTTCATCGTAGCTCGGACGGTGGTGAAACCTGGGAAAAACTCACGAGTGGTCTGCCGACCTCCAACCTCGGAAAAATCGGTATTGATGTATCGCCATTTAATCCGGATGTCGTCTACGCAGCCATCGAAGAAGACCGAACTACTGGTGGTGTGTACATGAGTACCAATCGAGGAAAGACTTGGGTGAAGCAGTCCAACGCCGTATCCGGCGCTACCGGGCCGCACTACTACCAGGAGCTTTACGCTTCACCGCACCAGGAGGGCCGGCTCTACCTGATGGATGTGCAAGTGCAGGTCTCTGACGATCACGGTAAGACCTTCACACGACTGAAGTCTGAAGAAAAGCACTCAGACAATCATGCCATCGCCTTCCGGGCGGATGATCCCGACTACCTTTTGATGGGTACGGACGCGGGTATATGGGAGAGCTTCGACCTCGCGGAAAACTGGCGCTACATCAATAACATGCCGATCACGCAGTACTACAAAGTCGCTGTAGACGATGCGGAGCCCTTCTACTGGGTGTACGGTGGTACTCAGGATAACGGATCTCACGGAGGTCCTTCCCGCACCGACACCGAGCATGGCATCCGCCACGCCGATTGGATCAAAACATTGGGTGCGGACGGGCACCAATCAGCAACTGAGCCTGGCAACCCGAAAATCACCTATGCAGAAACGCAGCAAGGCGGCCTGCACCGAATCGACCGGGTGAATGGTGAGCAGGTATTCATCCAGCCGCAAGCAGGCGAAGGTGAAGACTACGAGCGCTTCAACTGGGATGCACCGATCGTCGTGAGCCCGCATGATCCGGCAACACTCTACTTTGCCTCGGCACGGGTGTGGAAGTCGACGAATCGCGGCGACAGCTGGACGGCTATTTCCGAAGACCTAACGAGAGATCAGGAGCGCATCAGTTTGCCAATCATGGGTCGGGTGCAAAGCTGGGACAATCCCTGGGATGTGGGAGCGATGTCCAACTACAATACGATTACGTCTCTGTCGGAATCTCCCGTTGCCGCGGGTGTGATCTATGCAGGTACGGACGATGGCATCATCCAGGTATCTGAGAATGATGGAGAATCTTGGACAAAAATCGCAGTAGGGAGTATCAAGGGCGTGCCCGGCACAGCCTTCGTGAACGACATTCGCGCAGATCTGCACGATGCGAATACCGTCTACGCTTGTCTCGACAATCACAAATATGGCGACTTCAACCCTTACCTGATCAAGAGTACAGACCGTGGTCGCACGTGGACATCCATCCGCGGCAACCTTCCTGATCGGACATTGATCTGGCGTACGGTGCAGGATCACGTGAAGCCCGAGTTGATGTTCGTGGCTACCGAGTGGGGTATTTACTTCACCATCGATGCGGGCAGCCAATGGGTGAAACTGACGGGTGGAGTTCCCACGATTTCCTTCCGAGATATCACCATCCAGCGTCGTGAAAATGATTTGGTTGGGGCGTCCTTTGGACGAAGCTTCTATGTATTGGATGACTACAGCCCTCTGCGTGATATCACGATGGAGTCCCTTGACGAGGAGATTCAATTGTTTGCTACGAAAGACGCACTGTGGTACAAAGAGCGGTCGATCGATGGACAGATGGGTGCATCCTACTACACGGCAGACAACCCTGCTTTTGGAGCGACT
>JBCCXG010000060.1:0-15795 GCA_039191945.1 Bacteroidota bacterium | reverse complement strand
GAGGACGTGGAAGTTTATCAAGACTTTCGAGTTGAACTCAACGCCGACTTCCGATACTTCTTCAACGAGGGCCTTTTCGACGGACAAGAGCGGACTTACCTCTCTTTCGCGATCAAACCGGAATATGTCAGAGAATGGGAAGACGGGAAGTATACGCTGAAGTTTGTTGGTTTTGCGCGATTCGATCAGCACGATAGACGAAGGACCCACTTCGATATCCGTGAGCTCTATTGGCAAGTTGTGCAGGACAATGCGGAACTGAGTATCGGTGTAAAGAAGATTTTCTGGGGTGTCACCGAGTCAGCTCATTTGGTCGACATCATCAACCAGACGGACATTGTGGAGAGCTTTGATGGTGAGGAGAAGTTGGGCCAGCCGATGGTTCACTATTCGTATCTGACTGGCTTCGGCACGTTGGACGTCTTTGTGTTGCCCTACTTTAGGCGTCCGGACTTTCCTGGTCGCAAGGGTCGGTTGAGGACACCGATCGTCCTGGATAGCCGTGAGTTCGATTTTGAGAGCAGTGCCGGAGAATATCGGCCTGATCTCGCTGCTCGATACTCGAACTACTTTGGAATTTTTGATGTGGGAGTCTCCTACTTCTATGGGACAGGACGTGAGCCTATCGTCACGAGTCTGGAGGAATTTAGGCCGATATACGGGATAATTCATCAGTTTGGGTTGGACCTACAAGCTACTACGGGGCCGGTCCTTTGGAAGTTTGAGACCATTCGCCGCCTGAATAATCTGCAAGATGTTTTTGCGTTGGTGGGCGGTATAGAGTACACCTTTGGCAACATCGGGGGTTCGGGTATTGATTGGGGTATCCTTGGCGAGTACCTCTACGACGATCGGGGCAACTTGGCCCTCAATAGCCTGCAAAACGATCTCTTTTTCGGTAGTAGGATTGGCTTCAACGACACGCAGGATACGCAGATCTTGTTCGGTGGCATCGTCGATCTGGACCGTAGCACCCGGATATTTTCGATCGAAGCAGATCGACGCCTCGGGGAGTCCTGGACTACTGAAGTCGAGGCGCGCATCTTCGCCAATGTAGCAGAAGAGGAGTTTCTGTACTTCTTTAGAGAAGACAGCTTTCTACGCTTCTCGCTCTCAAAATACTTCTAGTCAATAAGTTGATTTTCATGTAGTAGGTTCAAGAAGAGGGGGAGGCTTAGTCTCCTTTTCTTTTTCTCGCATTGCAGGTAAATGTGTCAGAATTTTCCAATATTTGGGAAAACACACGCTATTAGATATGAAAAGAATAACCCTGATACTCACGATGGCACTCGCCCTGGCGACCACTGCGACTGCGCAAAAGTTCAAGTTTGGCGTCAAGGGGGGATTGAACTTCCCAAGCGTCAGCGACTTTGGTATCGATGATGGAGTGGACGCCAATAGCTCGGGATATCACGCTGGGCTCTTTGCCTCTCTACGCATTGCCATGTTTGCGGTGCAGCCAGAAATATTGTATGATTTTACTCGCTTTGAGATTCCAGAACCAGGTATCGGTGATTTTGAGTCGAAGCTCTCTTACGTACAGATACCAGTCATCGTAAAATTTTATCCGATTCCGATTCTCAATCTGCAGTTTGGGCCTCGTTTTGGGGTGCTGGTTAATGAGTTGAATGAGCTTGCCGGTCAGGATCTGGATATCGAGACGCTGAAGAGCACGGATTTCAGTTTGGCCTTTGGTTTGGGTGCTGATCTTCCTTTTGGGCTTGACGTGCACGCACGCTACAATCTGGGTATCCAGGATGTTGATGACACAGGTCTCATAGAGACGAATAACTCCAATTTTCAAATCTCCATTGGCTATGCGCTAGTGAAGAAGGGGCTCTGAGACCATCGTAATACAGTATTGGAAGAAGCCCGGCATTTGTCGGGCTTTTTTCGTTCTTGGCAGCTATCGCCGCCGCAACTCCCGAAGCACGTCTTTGCCGATCCACCGTTCGGGCTTTTCCACACTGGTCGCCATTTCCTCAGCAATGGGTAAGACCATCGCCATGCGCGCTGAACTCGATTTTCCAATCTGTCGGAGCAACCAACTCACTGCTTTTTTTATCAGCGGACGCTCATCTTTCGAGTATTTCTTAGCTACGCCCAGGTAGTCCTCAATAGCCACTTGACTGATGGATTTATTGTGAATCACCAGTGCCGTCATCAAGACGAGCCCAACCCTTCTTACAAAGAGCCCATCTTCATGTGCCAATTGAAAAGACTGATCATGGGCGAACGGCACCCGGCGAAAGAGGTGGAGACAAGCGCTATCACAAAGGTCCCAACTATAGATATCATGACTCCACTTGCGTATGATATCTTCTGTGAGCTGCTTTGCAGGCATGACGCGAATGGCCAATAGCTTCATTTCGTGGATGGGTTTATCCCAAAGTGCTAATGCCATATCGTAAGATTGGCCGACTTCTTTGGCCAGTGATTTGATCTCAGGGGTCCTTACACCCCGGCCACCACGTGCTTCGATTCCAAATCGCTGATATTGCCTCAGAAACTCTTTGTCCGCCAAGACCTCTAACTGGTTTTGAATGTCTTCAATCGTCCATTGTGGCCCATCTTCAAGCATCACTCTGCTAGGATCCGGTACAACTCAAGGTTGAGATAATAATGATGACCCTGGATAGACCGCTTGTCCAACACGCCTAGGGCAAAGAGGATATTTAGGTAGTTTCTCGCTGTATTCTCCGCATAGATGCCGGCATCGGTCAGATGTTTGACCTTTGTGTAAGGATTTTGAAATATGGCTTCAATGAGCTGGTCAGGTCTTCGTATTTCCGTATCCCGAGTTACCGCTTCCAATATCGCATCTTTCGCTGAGATGATGTCATTGATTTTGCTGTAGGTGATGTTTGAGGTTACCTCGATCGCTTTGAGCATGTAGATGATCCACTTTTCCCAGGCACCTCTTTGGGATACTGCAGCCAGTAGTGCGTAGTAGTCACTCTTATTGTCAATGATGTACTTGCTTAGGAACAAAATGGGGTAGTCTAGCAGCCCCTGCTGTGTGAGGTAGTGGATATTGAAAATGCGGCCTGTTCGCCCGTTACCATCTCGAAAAGGATGGATCATTTCAAATTGACAGTGGCCAACCGCCATTTTGATCAACGGATCAATGGGGTACTGCTCATTATCGTTTGCGAAATCTGCCAGATTGTCCAACTTAGATTCCAGGACTCCTTTGCCCCTGGGTGGCGTGTACACGACCTGACCGGCGCTGGGACCGGAGTTGCCCCGCTTGATGACGATCTGGGCAAAGGGCGGTCGAATGCCATCATTGGCCTGTTTTACTACCCGATATACGTTAACAAAATAGTCTCTGTCAAACTTGTTTTCATTCAAATAGCTTGTTCCCTCCCAAAGGGCCTCGCGGTAGTGTAGTACCTCTTTGGGTGCACCTGTTACTTCGTTCTGACCCTCACTGAAGGCCTTATACAATTCATCATCCGTCGTGAAAATATTTTCAATGGCGCTCGACGCTTTGGCTTCTTGTAGACTGATAGTGTTGATAAGTACGCCTTGGTTGGGGATGGCGATGCTTCGCCCCTGCAGTCGGCCGAGGGCCTGTTTTGCTTTACCTAATTGTTCGTAGACTTCAATCGTTTTGTAATGGTCTTCCGATATGGGCATCAAGGGCAGGTCGTTCCATGGGACCTCCCGGTTGGGGTTAATGTTGTAGGGCATATGGGGTGCTGCCGGAGCAGATTTTTTGGCTTAGGTGCAAGATAATTATTCAAACATCAAAGTGTAAATAAATTAAGGTTTATTACAATCTTAAGGAGCAGATTAAAGCAAAATTTTCCGCGTACATTCGCACCGGCATCATTTGCTCCGCATGAAGAAACGAACGGCTGCACTAGGATTCATCTTTGTCACGGTGCTTATTGACATCACTGGACTCGGTATTATCATTCCCGTCATGCCTTCCCTGATTTCCGAATTGATCGACGGCACGGTGAGTGAGGCATCGGTCTATTCCGGCTGGCTCATTTTCGTCTATGCTTTCTTTCAGTTTCTTTTTGCTCCGGTATTGGGTGGGTTAAGTGATAAATTCGGCAGGCGACCTATTTTATTGATTGCGCTTTTTGGTCTCGCGGTGGATTACCTTTTTCTTGCCTTGGCACCTACAATTGGTTGGCTATTTGTCGGCCGGGTGATTGCGGGGATCTGTGGCGCTAGCTTTACGACGGCTTCCGCATATATCGCCGACATTTCTTCCCCCGAAAAACGCGCTCAGAACTTTGGCCTGATTGGAGCTGCTTTTGGCCTTGGGTTCATTATCGGTCCAGTATTCGGCGGATTCCTAGGCGAGCTTGGGTCGAGAGTCCCATTCTTTGTGGCGGCTGGCCTCACCTTTGTCAATTGGCTATATGGGTTCTTTATCGTACCAGAATCCTTACCTACGGAAAATCGTCGGGCCTTTTCCATCAAGCGCGCTAATCCACTAGGTACCGTCGTACAACTGCGAAAGTATCCAATGATCGCCGGGCTGCTTATCGCTATGTTTTTTGTGTACGTCGCCCAGCATGCCACGCATAGCACATGGGCATTTTTCACACAAGAGAGCTTTGACTGGAGTCCAAAAGATGTAGGGGTCTCACTGGGCTTTGTTGGCGTACTGATCACGATCGTTCAGGGCTTGGTGATTAAACCCGTAGTGACACGTTTTGGGCAGGAAAATGCCCTCTACATGGGACTAGCATTCAATGCCGTCGGTTTGCTACTGATCGCATTGGCCACACAAGGATGGATGATCTATGTCATCATGCTTCCTTACTGCCTGGGAGGGTTGGCCGGTCCTTCGCTGCAGGGTATCATGTCATCGCAGGTGACGGCAAGTGAGCAAGGTGAGCTGCAAGGGGGCCTTACCAGTATCATGAGCATCACTTCGATCATCGGACCACCACTCATGACTTCCATCTTCTATCAATTCACTGCTCCCGAATATGAAGTATACTTCCCGGGAGCCCCCTTTTTGTTGGCTACCCTGCTCTCCACAATTAGTTTTTTTCTCGCTTATCGATCGCTGTCCCATTTAGGATCAAAAAAAATTAAGGATTCGACGCAACCTTTGGACGCTTGAGGTCATCTCATAGGAGAACTCAAGACAGGTCAAAATGCTCAAGAACTACCTCAAGTCCTCGCTGAGGAACCTACTCAAGAACCCTCTTTCCTCTTTTATCAATGTATTTGGTCTGGCGATTGCCATTGCGACCAGTATGATTGGCTATACCTATCTGGCCATGGAGCTGGGTATGGAAAAGGTACACACCAAAGCGGATAGAACCTACATGGTGACTAGTCTCGTCGATCGCGATGGCGAAGCGGCACTCTACGGACCTTCTCCGGCACCTTTTGGTCAGCAGATACGGGGCGATTTTCCTCAAGTGAAGCGCACGACGCGTATCAATTACCGTAATGTCGTGATCAGCCGGGAGCCAAATGTATTTCACGAAACCGTCATGCTTGTAGACTCTACATTCATGCACATGTTTGATTTTGATATTGTGCAAGGGTCGCAGACTGCCTTGGATGATCGATACGCTGTCATCATTAGTGAAGATGCTGCTACGAAGTATTTTGGGGAAGACCGCGCAATAGGCCAAACCCTTGGAATGCGCTTCAGCAATGGCCAAAAAATTTCATTGACCGTGGGTGCGGTGGTCTCGATCCAGCCCATGACGACGAGCCTGGGCTTCGATTTTTTGGCGTCCTTCGAATTGCTTCCTGTAGTTAATCCGGACTTTAAGCCTTCCGACTGGTCCACAAACATCACAGCCACATTTGTGGAATTGGATGACCCGAGCAGCATGGAGGTGGTGGTGGCCGGCGCCGATGGCTACCGCCCTCTCGTGAACGGTGCTCAGCGAGATTGGCAGATACACGAATTCACTTTTGAGCCATTGGCCACCTTATACGATCGATCCAATGAGATCCGTTGGGATCTATCAAGTGAATCAGACAAGGAGGGACAAATTATTATCAACGCGATCGGCGTACTCATGCTCCTCTTGGCTTGCCTCAACTACCTCAATATCGCCATCGCTTCTGCCACTAAACGACTCAAGGAGATCGGTGTGAGGAAAGTAATCGGGGCCAATCGTCAGCGGCTGATTGTCCAATTCATCCTGGAAAATGTGCTGCTCTCCGCACTGGCTTTGGTGATGGGCTTGCTGATCGCCAATTTCTTCTTCATTCCGGGCCTCAACAACCTTTTTGCGATTGAATTTAGGATCGACATATTAAGTGCTGGCTTTGTGGCGTACCTCGTGGGTCTCTTGTTATTTACCGCGGTGGCGTCGGGTGCGTATCCAGCGGTATACATCTCGCGTTTCCAAGCCGTCAGCATATTCCGGGGTAGCTTACGATTTGGCAAAAAAAATCGATTGACCAAGGTATTCCTCACTTTGCAGTTCATTCTGGCCTGTGTGACGGTTGTCTGCGGTATTGCCTTCACCCAAAACACCCATTGGATCAACAATCAATCGTGGGGCTACGACCAGCAAAATACAATTGTTGTTCCCGTCGCGGACCAGTCCAGTTACCAGCAGCTTCGAAACGCTCTCCAGGGTATTTCAGATATTGAAATGATCAGTGGAGGAGCACATCATTTGGGTTTATACGCTCCCTCAAGTATTGTGCAATTTCCCGACAGGAAATTGGAAGCGAGTCGACTGGATATCGAGGATAACTATGTATCCACCATGGGTCTGAATATGAAGTCGGGTCGGGATTTCAAGAAGGACTACAGCGCCGATGAGACCAATGTGATTGTGAATGAGACGTTCGTCGCCAATATGGAATGGGATGAAGCTTTGGGTAAGACGTTTCGCTACGACAGCACCCAGTATACGGTGATCGGCGTACTGGAAGACTTTCATTTCTACAGTTTCTGGGCCCAGATTTCACCGGTCTTTTTGCGTCTCGGGGAGGAAGAAAATCACCGTTACCTCTGCGCACGAGTGGCACGCGAAAATACGGCAGCTGCCTATGCAGAAATTGAATCGGTATGGACGCAGCTTTTTCCTGATGTGCCGTTTGATGGCGAGTTCCAGGCGGACGTGTTCGCCGACTTTTTCAGGAATGTGAATGGTCACCGAGTGATGATGACTTCCGTTGCCATCATGGGGCTACTGCTCTCGTGCTTCGGACTCTATGGCTTAGTCGCACTCAATGTTGCTGGTAGGAGGAAGGAATTCAGTATCAGAAAAGTGCTGGGTGCAGGATTGGGCGCGCTGGTCCGCGCAGTGAGTTCGCATTTCACCATTTTCATGATCATAGCCATGGCCGTTGGCGCTCCAGTGAGCTACTTTCTGATCAAAATGCTAATCGAAACCATCTACGAATACCATATGCCGATGACTGTTTATCCGGTGCTGATGGCGATCGGACTCATCATGATTACCGTTTTGCTAACGCTGAGTTCTCAAATTCGTAAAGTAAGCACTGCCAATCCTACAGAGGGGTTGAGGAGTGAATAAGCGGGACTACTCCTCGCTTTCGGCGACACCAGGTGCCTTCCGTGTTACCTCTTCGATGAAAGGGTTGACCTGATCTACGGTGAAAGCGATGGTTTTGGCCTTTTTGGTGATGCCATAGAGCCCACGGATTGTTTGCACCTCGTGGCAAGTCAGTTGTACATTACATCCTTCAAATGCAGCAATGGGTGAGAGCGTCATTGCACCCTCAGGCGCCGCTCCACCTTTGATTCGCTGTATCGAAGTAATCTGGTGCATAGGTATCTTGACTTCAGCAAGGATGCCATATTTTAACCATAGTTGGTCTTGGAGGATCTCAATGGGCCGCGGCTTGATCGACCGAATGATCCCGAATAATTGTAATGCAGTATAAAGACTGATGATTGTGAGTATCCATGCGGCCGTGTCGCTCCATTGTTGGATGAGCAAATGGAGTACGACCGCTTCCACTGGCACTAGGCAAGTGAATAGGATCAATATCGCAATCGTCCCGCCTGTTTTATGGTAGGTGTAGCCATATCTTGGAGGCTTTTTCCAATGTAGAAAGCCATAGTAAAACGTCGCCAACTCCATGGCCAAAAAGTCACTGACTTTAGGAGGAAACACCTGCGCCGTGGCCAATTTCAGTGCGCTAAAAAAGTCAGTGTTTTGGGTGCGTTCCTTTTTCAGGTTTTTCCGCAGCACCATGAAATGATAGCCGATGACGCCTAGTGCTGCGAGCTCCACGATCGGTACCACCCACTGCTTGATCCAGGCCAGGGTTTGTTGGTCCTCCGAAGGGATCAGTATTCCTGCAATCAGCGTACCGAAGATAAATACCGGTACTATGGTAATGTTAGGGATGGAGGTCTTTCTAATGATCAGCCAATAGAGCAGTGGCGACAGGATCGTAAGGTCTACGGTGACACCCATGGCAATAAGTGCGCTATTGCCATCCATCGGTCCGAATCTCAGTAAACAAAAGGCAATTATTGCTACAAAGAGAGGGACTGCCGGTCCCAGTTGACGAAGGGAGATCGCTTTGGTCATGCTCACTGTTTTTTAATCACAAAGTGACGATCTCTTGGGCAAGTAAACGCCTCAACTCCTTCATTGAGACTTATTTCTTTCTTGGCTCAGGAAATGTCGTGGCGTTTGACCGGTGGTTTCCTTGAAAATGCGATTGAAACTCGCCTTCGAGTTGAATCCGGACTCAAAAGCTACGCCCAAAAGAGTTTTGTGTTGGTGCGCATTGAGCCTGATTTTTTCCTGAAATTCGCCTACACGATAGCTATTAACGTATTGGAAGAAGTTTTGCTTCTTCGTTTGGTTCAGGATTTGGGATAGCTGCTTGTCTGTGAGGCCTGCTTGGGTTGCAAGATCTCCACGATTGAGGTTTGGGTCCAGGTAGGGCTTGTCTGTCCTCATGAGTTCATCCAGATCGATGGCAGCTTGGTCCCATTTGTCGCCGTCGGCGCGAGCTTTTGGTGATAGATGCCTTGCGTATCGGCCTTGCCAAAGATTTGGTGGCTGGATGACGGCATGGTAGCTCAAAAATACCATCAATCCAATGAAGACCATAGCGTTGAGTCCGGTCAGCCATTGCCAATCCGGTCGATTCACGATTACCCCGGCGATGATCAAGTCTAAGAGGATGACCAGGGTAATACCCGATACCCAGTGGGTAATCCACCTCAGCTCTTTTTGATTGAGGTTAGAAAACTCGTGTTGCAGTGAGCGACGATAATTGGCCAGCATTCGAAATGCCTTGAATAGTGATACAATCAAGTACACCACGCCAAGTATCGGTACACTGAGTAGCCAGAGCGGCAAGGATACGTCGCCAGTGTCGGCGGTCCATTGTAAAACGTAGACTGGTAGAGTGAAGGTCGACAAAGCCAATAGTAACGGTATAAACCCTCTGTAGTCAAGCCCGTGGGTTCCGGGTTTTTCGTAGTGCGCGCGTATATAGGAGTTCATTAGGGGCGCAATAGCGAATGGTGAGATGACTGCAACAGGGAAAAGCCAGGCTAAGAGCTTGGCCCAGCCAAGGGGCTGAGCGGCATAGGCAAGAGCGCCTAGTGCAAAAGCGACTAGCAAAGCACTAATATACCATTGTGAAGCGCTTGAGCGCTTTCGAAGAACAATAAAGACTGTGAACGTAACGACGCCAAGTCCTGCATAGAGTACGAAAAGAAGGACGTCTGCGGACCAGTTCACTGAGGATTTTGTAAGGAAAGCTAACGCAAAGAAATTTCACTTTGGGAATCACTTGTGAAAATCGTTGGGGGGTCAAACCAATCCTGATTATTGCTTTACCTTTGGCGGTCAATTTGAATTACAGACTATGTTGAATATTGTGCTTTTTGGCCCTCCTGGTGCTGGGAAGGGTACTCAAAGTGAGCGACTGATCGAGAACTACGGACTGGTTCACCTATCTACAGGTGACCTATTTAGAAAGCACCTGGGAGAGGGAACGGAACTGGGTAAGCTGGCCCAAGGCTACATGGATAGCGGCAAATTGGTCCCTGATGAAGTGGTAATCAAAATGGTGGAAGACAAGATCGAGCACCACCTGGACGATAAAGGATTTATTTTCGATGGATTCCCGAGGACGGTGAACCAGGCGGAAGCACTTGATACTATGTTATCCTCGCATGATCTCGCGATATCTGGCATGATCAGTTTGGAGGTCCCCGAGCAGGAGCTAAAGCGTCGTCTGCTGGATAGGGGCAAAACCTCCGGCCGCGTGGATGATCAAAACGAAGAAAAGATCAACACGCGTATTCAAGTCTACAAAGACGAGACGTCCCCGGTTGCACATTTTTACGAGGACCAAAAGAAACTCAATAGTGTGCAAGGCGTAGGGGGCATCGATGAGATCAGTCAGCGAATCGCTGAGGTGATCGCTGCGTTTTAGAGGTCCTCCGATGGAGACCAATTTCATTGACCACGTCAAACTGTATGCGCGCTCGGGCTCTGGAGGCGCGGGTTCGGTTCACTTTCGCAGAGAGAAGTTCGTTCCAAAAGGCGGTCCGGACGGCGGCGACGGTGGTCGTGGTGGCCATGTGATTCTTCGCGGCAATCAGCAGATGTGGACGCTGCTTCATTTGCGGTATCGGAAGCACATCCGGGCCGAACATGGTCTCCCCGGAGAGGGCGGCAACAGGACGGGTCGCGATGGTGAAGATATCGTGCTAGAGGTGCCCTTGGGAACGGTAGCTAGGGACCAACATTCTGGTGAACTACTAGCCGAAATCCTGGATGATCAGGAGCAAAAGGTGATCCTGGCTGGCGGTCGAGGAGGACAGGGCAATAGTCACTATAAGACACCAACAAATCAGGCCCCTCGATATGCACAACCAGGAGAAGAGGCCCTGGAGCGAGAGGTCATCCTTGAGCTCAAGTTGTTGGCGGATGTAGGGCTAGTTGGTTTCCCCAATGCAGGGAAATCCACCCTGCTTTCCGTGCTATCGGCCGCAAAGCCGGAAGTTGCCGATTATCCATTTACGACATTGACCCCCAACTTAGGGGTAGTTGCCTACCGCGATCATCGATCGTTTGTCATGGCAGATATCCCCGGTATCATTGAAGGCGCTGCCGAAGGACGTGGGTTGGGGACGAGGTTTCTCCGCCATATCGAAAGAAATAGTATGTTGCTTTTTCTTGTCCCAGCTGATGCGGATGATATCAAAAGGGAATACGAGATCCTTTTGCATGAGCTCGAAAAGCACAATCCTGAGCTGCTCGATAAGGACCGTCTGATTGCGATTTCCAAATCTGACATGCTCGATGAAGAGCTACAGCGAGAGATGTCGGAAGAGCTTCCGGATCTACCTCATCTCTTTATCTCGAGCGTGGCGCAAACCGGTTTACAGGAACTTAAGGACCAGATCTGGCAAAAACTCAACCATTGACTCGGTCCTCGGCTGGTCTGTCATAATGTCACAGTCTTGGCTTTTGGCAAAGAAATTGGGGAATCGGCACCAGATCAGAAAAGCAAATTGCCAAATAAGAAATGGAGCAAGAAGTGAAAGATCAGAACGAAGAAATCAACGAAAAGGAAATCATAGATAATGAAGGACAATCCTCGGCGGAGCCCGCTGACGAGTCCTCATCAGGGGACGCAGAGGAAGAGGTAGATCCCATCGAAGCTTTGGAAAATAGTTTGAAGGAATCTAAGGACAAGTATTTGCGCCTCTATTCGGAATTTGAAAACTTCCGTAGACGCACGTCCAAAGAGAAAATGGAGATCATCAGCACCGCTAGCAAGGATCTCATGACCGACCTGCTGCCTGTCTTGGATGATTTTGATCGAGCCATGGGCTCAGAAGGTACTGGTGAGGGCACTGCCGCGGAGGGACTTCAATTGATCAGCCAAAAGATTCGCAATATTCTCGAGTCCAAGGGTCTGAAGCCCATGGAAGTGAAACAAGGAGATGAGTTTGACGATGAGTTCCATGAGGCAATCACACAGATTCCTGCGCCTAAGCCGGAGCTTGCTGGGAAAATTGTGGATGTCGTTGAGAAGGGCTACTTCATGAATGAGAAAGTGATACGCTTTGCTAGGGTGGTCACGGGTGCTAAAAACTGATTATGGCCGCAAAGAGAGACTATTATGACGTCCTGGGTGTAGATAGATCCGCATCTGCCGACGAAATCAAGAAAGCCTACCGTAAGATTGCTATCAAATTTCACCCCGATAAAAACCCGGGGGATTCCGAGGCGGAAGAGAAATTCAAAGAGGCTGCGGAGGCATACGAGATTCTAAGCAACGCGGAGAAGAAAGCGCGATACGACCAATATGGCCATCAGGGCGTCGGCGGCGGCTTTAGTGGCGGCGGCATGAACATGGAGGATATCTTCTCCCAGTTTGGGGATATCTTCGGTGGCGGTAGCCCGTTTGAGAGTTTCTTTGGCGGCGGTGGTGGTCGAAGTCGACGCACTCGCAAGGGCACCAACCTTCGTATCAAGCTCAAGCTGACGCTGGAGGAAGTCGCCGATGGTGTCGAAAAGAAAATCAAGGTCAATCGACTGAAGGTTGATCCTAATACAACTTTCAAGACATGCCCCACTTGCAATGGCACGGGCCAGATCAAGAAGGTAATGAATACCATGTTGGGTCAGATGATGTCCACCACGACCTGTTCGACTTGTGGCGGATCTGGGCAAATCGTCGACAGTAGGGGTACTGGGGTGGATAGCACAGGCCTGAAGCGAGAGGAGGAAGTGATCTCCATCAAAATCCCTGCTGGCGTTGCTGATGGGATGCAGCTTTCTATGTCAGGCAAAGGCAACGAAGTACCGGGTGGTGTCCCCGGCGATCTGTTGATCGTCATAGAGGAGGCCGACCATGATACCCTACAACGAGATGGCAACAATGTCATCTATGAATTGTACCTGAGCTTCATCGACGCAGTGCTGGGTACCTCGATTGAAGTACCCACCATTGGTGGTAAGGTGAAGATCAAAATAGATCCCGGTACGCAAAGCGGTAAGATTCTGAGACTCAGGGGTAAGGGTGTTGCGGATATTGATGGATATTCCAAAGGGGATCAGCTCATTCACGTCAATGTCTGGACCCCAAAACAGCTTACAAAGGAAGAGAGGACAGTACTCGAATCACTGCGTGGCTCCGAGAATTTTGAGCCGAGTCCGTCGAAAGGTGACAAGAGTTTTTTCGAGAAAATGAAAGAATTCTTTTAGAATCTTTTAACATCGCAACAAGTCTAGAAAAGATTCGTATTAATCAGCATGCTGAAGTGGGCATTGACTATGGGTATGAGCTGTGTGCTATCGATACAGTTAGCAGCACAGTTGAAAAAATTCTATTCTCTAGACGAAGTCACCAACTTCGATACCGTCAATTTTGATTTTGTCGCTACATCGGGACATTCTTATTGGCGGCTAGTCCCACAAGACAATCCCTTACTGATTTATGGTAATCCGGATTTGGAGAAGATAAATCCCTCCTTCGATGCGATTGTGACGAATCGAAAGTGCGACGTGATGTTGCGCCTGGAAGAATATCGATCTTCGGGACTAGGAGATGGCTTGGCTTTTGCTATGTTAGGCTCATCTCCATCAGAGCACGACGACAACTACTGGAAGGTCCTACTCAACAATGAAAAGGTATACAACCTTGACCTTCACTTTGGTATTGGCACTTCAGATATTGATTTGAGTGGGGCGAAGGTACAATGTCTCAAAGTGAAAACCGGCAGCGCCGATGTCAAATTGAACTACGATGGAGAGAATCCAAACCTTTGTCAAATGGACAGTTTGAATGTCGAGGTGGACATGGGCTCCTTCACGACAGGTTATTTAGATCATGCTCAAGCCAAATACATCAGTTGCAAGATAGGGTTCGGGTCTGCGGTGTTGGATTTTACGAGTCCGCCGAGTAGCAAATGCGAAGTCAAGGCGAATGTTGGATTGGGCAGCCTCGAAGTCTACCTGCCCCGCGAAGAACCGGTCATCATCTACCTCAATGACTCACCCTTCCGTGGTTTGAATGTTACCAAAGACTTTGAAGAGGTGGAAAAGAATGTTTTCATCAACCGTGCGTACGATGAAGAGGCAGAAAACTTGCTGACTTTTAGGGTCGACGTCAGCTTAGGCAGCATCGACTTTCAGTACGCCGACTGAGTTCCTACCTCCTGTTTGATCATACCTTCGACGATAAGAAGCTGCCCCACTGCATAGGTTAGCATTACGCTTGCTCCACTACCCTCAAAATTAGTAACGAATTTCGCCCACGCTAGCAGGGAGTCTGAGATGGCGAAGGAGAGAATACCCCACAGCACGAGTCTGAAGCTTTGGTCCCCTACCTTGCCCATGCGATGTGCACCAGTAATCACCGCCGTGCAAATGACCAAGGCATACACGATGATGGGCGCCGCAAGAGATCCGGCTTTAGGTACCAATAGGTAAAGCATGACACTCCCGTAGAGTAATACTGGCACTAAAAATCCCCAACGCACCTGCACCTGGAAATGAATGGAGCGCAAAAACGTATAGCTGTAAACCAAATGCGCCAGGAGGAACGAAGAAAGCCCCAACATGAAGTAGGTATCACCCTCTTTCATCAAGGCTACATCTCCCAACCAACTAAAGATGAGGGCTGCCGCTGTAAAAAGAGTGAGGATGGTGACATGGCCACGGGTAGATTCATAGAGGTAGGCAATCAGTATGGGCATGAGCGTGACCTTCGTAAAATCCACCAGTGAGGCCATACCCAGTAGATTGCCTACCACGTTGGCCATCGCCAAGATCACGTAGGACCAAAAAAGCAGCTTAGTCTTCATGAAGATTGAAGGAGAAAAATAAGGCTTTTCTCCCAAAGCCAAACGGGATGATCAGACGTAGGCGGGCTTGCGGCGATTCAGCATCAGGTAGGCATAGCCAATCACTGAGAAGCCACCTGACACTGCAAAAATAATTGGGAATCGGCTGGGGTCTTGCTGAAAAACTGATCCAGAGACCAACGATCCTATGCCAATACCTACTTCCAGGAAGATATAAAGCGTAGCAATACCTCTACCGCGGAACTGCTCCGGACAAAGATCGACGGCCCAAGCAAATAATGTTGGGTTGGTCAAGCCATTTCCAATGCCATAAATCAATGCGCCGATGAAGAGCCACGTGGGGTTTGTTGCAAACCCGGTAAACACCATACTCACAAAAATGATCAACATGCTCACCCGCAAGACCGCTACGCGACCGATCCGGTCTGAGAGTCTCCCACCAAACAGTCGAGACAGCATCGATGAGCCGGTATAAAAGCTGAAAAACAAACCTTTGTTGGTGATGCCCAAGTGTTTACTGAAATCTGGGGATAGGGTGAGCAAAGTCCCAAATGCGATCATGGACAGGATCATGACCACAGAAGCTGGAATGACTGTCGGTTCAAGGATCTCATGTCGACCGACTCGAAGCATAGATACATTGAAGGTTCGACGGTTGGTCAGCGTTTCTTTCATGCCGATCAATATGAGGATCGACAATATGGACGCGCCGCCGCTGATGTAAAATAGGGTGTTAATATCGTACTCGATGAAGATCCACGAGCCGATGGACGGCCCCAGCGCCATACCCGTGCTCCCACAAAAGCTCACGATTCCCATAGCCTCTCCCCGACGATCTGCTGGGACAATGTCCGCCACATAGGCTGCAGTGCCGGTGGGTTTGAAGCCCGTGGCAAAACCATGCATGAAACGCAAAGTCAGAAAACCATATACCGAGGCCAACGCAGGATAGAGGATGCATACGATCATCCCAAATGTCGATCCTACGATCATGACCGGAATCCGTCCCCACTGATCAG